>JALVDI010000520.1 GCA_027009115.1 Polyangiaceae bacterium
GCTCCCGAAACCGCTCAAAGCTCCCGAAACCGCTCACAGCTCACAGCTCAGCGCTCTGCAGCCCTTCGGGGCCGTCGGGTTGGGCCAGCAGGCGCGCGCGGGCGCGGTCGAGGTCCTGGCGGATGCGCTCGGTCCACTCGCTCTGCACGCCGGTGCGCTCGACCATCACGAGGGTGAGCTCCCAGTAGCGGATCGAGTGACGGATGAGGGGCTTGACGAGGCGGGCGAGGGAAGTCCGGTACTCCTGCTCGTAGACCTCGCGCAGCTCCCTTTCGAGGGGCTCGCTTGGCGGAGGCACGGGGGCGCTCATGATCGCGTCCCAGAAGCTCTCGTACATCTGCCCGATGCGGTAGCCGGCGGCGGCTGACCACTCGGCTTCGCGGCGACGGATGGTGTTGAAGTACTCCCGCTGGGCGTCGAGGATGAGCCGCGCGCGGCGCTCCAGGACGGGGCGCTGCACCGCGACGCCCCCTTCGGGGATCGCCACCGCCTCCGCCTGAAGGCGCGAGGTCTCGGCCACGACGTAGTTGGCCGCCGCGAGGAAGTATTCGTCGCGTACCCGGTCGTCCTCGGGGCGCCGCCGAGCCCACGAGAGGGTTCGGCGCGCCTGGCTGCGGGCTTCGGTGAGCTCGCCGGCGCCGAGGAGCATCTGGGCCTTGCGCGCCATGGCCTCGGCGCGCTCGTCGGCGGAGAGGTCGTCGCGGGCCAGCAGCCTGTCGGCCATCGCCTCGCCGGCGTCCCAGCGCTCGAGGGCGAGGTAGAGCTCGAGGAGCTGGAAGCTCGCGTGCTTGACGTCCGGGCTGTCGGGGACGTCGCGCAGCAGGCGCTCGAAGCGTGCGGCGGCGGCGGCCGGGTCGCTCTCCTTCAGGCAGAGCCCGGCGTTGTAGAGAGCCGCGGAAACATAGCGGCTCGAGGGGAACTCGTCGGCGACGCGGTCGTAGCGCTCGACGGCCTCGGGGCAGCGCCCGTCGCGGGTAGCGGCGACGCCCTGGCGAAAGAGGCTCTCGGCGTCGTAGGCGTCGAGCTCGTAGGAGCCGTCCTGCTGCGGGCGGGCGACGATGCGCAGCTCCTCGAGGCGGCGCACCTCGACCTCGGAGGGGACGGTGCGGGACGCGAGGCGCGGGCCACAGGCGAACGCGAGGGAGAGGGCGAGGAGAGACGCGCGCATGGGATCGGGACAACGGACGGTGGGGTGAGTTCCCTGAGGACGCGAGGCGGCGCGAGGGTCGCCGTGCCGCGAGCAAAGGTTACGGCGTTACGCGTAACACCGGGAGCGGCGCCGGCGAGAGGGAGGGATCGACAGGCGAAAACGACAATGGTTTCGGGCGGGTAGCGAACGGCACGGGCGCTGCATTAGGGCCCGCCGCCCCTTCGTGAACCCACCGAGAGACACCCCGATGACGACCCTGCCCACCCGCCCGATCGACCGAACCGCGACCGCCCTGAGCCCGCAGCTCCCGCCCACGGACTGGACGGATCAGGAGCTCCTGGCGCGGATGCTCGTCCGGGAGGGCAAGGCGTGGCGCGAGTTCCACCGGCGCTTCGACCGGCTGATCTTCCGGTGCATTCACAAGGTCACCGCCCGCTTTCGCGCCGTCCTCAGCGAGGAGGACGTGCAGGAGATCTACGCTCAGTTCCTGGTCGAGATCTCCCAGCGCGACATGCGCAAGCTGCGGGCCTTCGACCCGGAGCGAGGCAACAAGCTCGGGTCGTGGCTGGGGATGCTCGCCACCAACACTGCCTGGGACTACCTGCGCAAGGTTGCGCGGCGACCGCCCTGCGCGGATCTCGGGGAGGCACAGGAGCTCCGCTCGGAGGCCGCGGACCCCTTCGACGACGTCGCCAGCAGGGAGCACCTCGGCCTGGTGCGTGCGGCCGTGCGCGAGCTGTCGGAGAAGGACCGTCGGTTCATGCAGCTCTACTTCGTCGAGGGGCTCTCTCCGGACGAGGTGGCCGCGCGGATGCGCGTGTCGGTCAAGACCGTCTACAGCAAGAAGCACAAGATCCGCGCCCGGCTGCGACGCGCTGTCAGCGCTCAGCTTTGAGCGGTGAGC
>JALVDI010000521.1 GCA_027009115.1 Polyangiaceae bacterium
GCGGCGCACGCGAAGGTGGGCGACAAGCTCCTGGGCCGGGTCGTCGACGCGCTCGGGCGTCCCCTCGACGGACGCGAACCCGTCGTCTTCGAAGACGAGCGCCCCCTCGACGGAGGGCGCCCACGCAACCCCCTGCGTCGCCGACCCGTGGACACGGTTCTGCCCGTGGGCGTGCGCGCCATCGACGGCCTGCTGACCCTCGGCATAGGTCAGCGCATCGGCATCTTCGCCGGTGGCGGCGTCGGCAAGAGTTCGCTCTTGGGCATGATGGTCCGCAGCGCCGAAGCGGACGTGGCGGTCGTGGCGCTCATCGGCGAGCGCGGCCGCGAGGTTGAGGAATTCGTCCACCAGACCCTCGGCGAAGAGGGCCTGCGCCACGCTGTGGTGGTCGCGGCGACGAGCGCCGAGAGCCCTCTCTTGCGAGCCCGGGGCGCCACCTACGCGACGGCGATCGCCGAGCACTTCCGGGACCGAGGCAAGCGTGTTTTGCTCGTGATGGACAGCGTCACGCGTTACGCGATGGCACTACGCGAGATCGGCTTGGCGGTGGGCGAGCCACCGACCACGAAGGGCTACACGCCGAGCGTCTTCGCCGCATTGCCGCGGCTTCTCGAGCGCGCGGGGACGAGCGAAGCGGAAGGCTCCATCACGGGCGTGTACACGGTGCTCGTGGAAGGCGACGACCTCTCCGACCCGATCTCTGACGCCGCCCGCGCGATCCTTGACGGTCACGTCGTGCTCTCGCGGGAGCTCGCGGAGCGCGGCCATTTCCCTGCGATCGATATCAACGCGAGCGTTTCGCGGGTCATGCCACAGATCGTCCCCCGGGGACGCCTTGCCTTGGCCCAGCGCGCTCGCGAGCTCATCGCCGCCTACAGGGAGGCACGAGACCTGCAAGCGATCGGTGCGTACCAACCGGGCACCGTGGCCCGCCTCGACGAAGCGATGGAGCGCTACCCCTCGCTCGAGGCCCTGCTGCGGCAGGACCTGAGCGAATCGGAGCCAATGGCCGCGACGGTGGAGAAGCTCGAAGCGATTTGGAGATGAGAGACGCATGAAGGACAGGCAGAAGGTCGCACGGATCGTGCTCGTCAAGGAGCGCCAGCGAGATGTTCGCCGCGCCTGCCTCGCCCGCGCCGCCCGCGAGTTGCAGCAAGCCGAGCGTCAGGCCGCACGCCTCGTCGCCCAAGCCGAGCGCCTCGAACGGGAGCTCGCCTCGGTCGGGACCACCACCGGCGTCGAGTTGCAGCACCGCCTGGCGATCATCGAGCGGACTCGCGAAGCGATCGCGCGCGCCAACGAGGTCGTGCAGGCGCGGCGGACCATCCACGCGCAGCGCCTTTCGGAGGTCTCCGAGACCGCCCGCGAGATCGCAGCTCTCGACCGAGTTCGAGAACGGCTGCGTCAAGAACACGACAGGCGCCTGGCTCGCCACGAGCAGGCGCAGCTCGACGAACACGCCCACCGGGAGCGGCTGGCGTGAGGGTCGAGGCTCCGTTCTCGCGTGCCGAGCGCGACCCCCGATCCCCCGACGACGCCCCCGACAGCGCTAGCTTCGCGGAGGTCCTCGGGGGGGCGATCGTGGAACAGTCCCCGCGCCCGGCGACCCGCGATCTCGCCCTCGGTCTGGACGCGCGGGCGCCCGAGGACCGCGGCTCGACGGAAAACGACGAGCAAGAGGAAGGCGCCCTCGAGGCGGGCGCCGAGGGCGGTGAAGGTCTCGGCCTCTGGGCGACCGACGACGCCCAGGAGCTCCCGGTCGCCGCCTCGCTGCGCGAGGTACGCCCGCGCGCGCCCGCCCGGACCTTCGGCGCCGGTCCCGCAGGCGAGCATGAGGGTTCCGGCCGCGGCGCGGGCTCGCAAGCGTTGAAGCTCTCAGCGAAAACGGGGGCACCGCTCGCCGCCCCCACCGCCGCCGGCGACCGGTTCGTGCCGGACACCGAGTTCGTGCCGGGCCCCGACCTCACGTTCGCCGACGCGTCCGTCCGCCACGGACGCGGCATACCGGCGCGACCCACGCTCACCGAGCCCGCCCTGGCCCCCGCACGC
>JALVDI010000522.1 GCA_027009115.1 Polyangiaceae bacterium
GCGAAGGCCCGCCGCGTCTACGATGCCGTGACCCGCGTCGTCGCCAAGGCCTTGGGGACACGGAGCTGGGGCGGGGGCATCCACGGCTCGGTGAGCTCCCCGGCGGTGGGGCCCGCCGGACGGGGAGCCGCGTTCTGGGACGCTCGCCTCAAACCCGGGCCCACCCTCGATCGCGGCGCTCGGAGCGCGGCCGCCAGGCCCCGGCCGGACGCCCCCACCCTGGGCCAACCCAAGGCCGCTTCGCCCCAACCACCGGCCGAGACCGGGCCCGCGCAGGGCGCCCGCCCGGACCGGACGCCCCCCGATCGCTGGGGGCTCGCCGCGGCGCTCGGCGGCCGAGACACGGAGGCGCTCGGCGACCGAGACGCGGAGGCCCTCCCCGACCGAGACATGGAGGCCCTCCCCGACCGAGACACGGAGGCCCTCCGAGAGGCCGCTCCCTCCTACGGCGCCGCCGACCACACACCGCCGGCTCCCGGCGAGGAACCGGGCTCCGCTCCAGCGTCCACACCCCAGGCGTCCGCACCACGGCTGCTGGCGATCCTGGGCGAGGCCTGGCTTGCGCTCTGGGACGGCGCCCTGCTCGTGCTGGACCCGCGACGAGCCGCCCGCGCCCTCACCCTCGCCCACTGGAGCGCCCAGGTCCCTACCCGCCGCCTCCTCTTCCCGGCGCGGGTCGAAGTGACCGCCGCGGAGGCGAGCCTGACGGAGACTCACCGGCAGCCGCTGGCGGCCCTCGGCCTCGACCTGAGCCTCGTGGGCCCGAAGACCGTCGCCGTGCACACGCTGCCGGAGCCCCATCCAAGCCTGGCGCTGCCGGAGCCCTCCGCCGAGCGCGTGCTGGCCGCTGCCTTCGACGCCGTCCGCACGGACTCCGCCGATCTCGCCGGCGCCCGCGCAACATTGGCCGGCGCCCTCGTCACGTCCGTCGACCCCTCCTGCGCGCCCGCGCTCCTCGACGCGCTGGCCCGGCTCCCTGCCTCGACCCGCGGCGAGGTCACCGCCCGCTGGACGGCCGGCGAGCTCCTCGGACGCCTGCGATGAGGCCGCCCATCGTCGTCCTCGCCGGCCCCACCGCGTCCGGCAAGACCGCGGCGGGAGTCCGACTGGCGCGGATCCTCGGCGGGGAGCTCGTCGGAGCCGACAGCGTCCAAGTCTACCGCGGCTTCGACATCGGCTCGGCCAAGCCCACCGCCGGCGAGCTCGGCGGCGTCCGCCACCACCTTCTCGATGTGCTCGATCCGACCGAACGCATCGACGCCATGGGCTTCGCCCGGCTCGCCGACGCGGCGATCGACGCGATCGCGTCCCGCGGCCGGGTGCCCATCGTGGTCGGCGGCACGGGCCTATGGCTGCGCGCGCTGCTCCGCGGCCTCGTCGACCTGCCGCCTCCGGATCCCGCCATCCGAAGCAGCCTCGAGGACGAAGCCCGACGGCTGGGCTCGCCGGCGTTGCACCGCCGCCTGGCGACGATCGATCCGAAGAGCGCCGCAGGCATCCACCCGAACGATGCGCTGCGTATCGTCCGCGCCCTCGAGGTCTGGGAGCAGACCGGGCGCCCCCTCGGGGAGCTGCGCGCCGCCCACGCCCTGGGCGCGCCCCGCTATCCGACCCTCTTCGTGGTCTTCGATCGAGGCGCCGAACGCTCCCGAACACGGATCGAGGCCCGGGTCGACCAGATGCTCGCCGCCGGCTGGGTCGACGAGACACGCCGGCTCCTCGAACGCTGGCCGCCCTTGGCGCGACCCTTTGGCAGCGTAGGCTACAAGCAGATCGTCGCCCACCTCCGGGCGGGCATCCCGCTCCCCGAGACCCGGGCCGCGATCGTCAAGGCCACGCGGATCTACGCCCGGCGACAGCGCACCTGGTTCAACAAAGAGCCGGGGGTGAGCTGGCGGACGGAGCCGGCCGCCCTCCTCGGCCGCGAGGGCATCCGGCGCGTCCGCGCGCACCTCGAAGCGCACGCCCTGCCCTCGACCTGAGCGCTGACCCGCGGGCTCGACCCAAGAGCCGCGGCCAGTTGACACCCGCCATCGCCGACGTGACACTCCGGACACGTCGGCGGGGTCGAAAGGAATGCAGCGGTGACGCAGCAAGCGGCGGCCAACGCCGAGACCTCGGGGGAGGTGCTACCGAAACGCTTCGGGAAGTACACGTTGCTCCGTCGCCTCGCCGTGGGCGGCATGGCCGAGCTCTTCCTCGCCCTCCAGAGGTCCGTCGCGGGCTTCGAGAAGCTCATCGTGGTCAAGCGGGTCCTGCCCAAGCTCGCCTCCGACCGGGCCTTCGTCGAGATGCTGCTGCAAGAGGCGCGGATCGCGGCCACCCTCACCCATCCGAACATCGCGCAGGTCTACGACGTCGGCGTCGTGGACGGCGACTACTTCATCGCGATGGAGCACGTCCACGGCGAGGACCTGCGCTCCATCGTCCGGCAGATGAAGAAGAAAGGAGTCCGCTCCTTTCCGCTCGAGCACACGCTGGCCATCGCCCTTGGCTGCTGCAAGGGGCTCGCCTACGCCCACGACAAGCGCGACCTCGACGGCAACCCCTTGGAGATCGTCCACCGCGACATCTCGCCCCAGAACGTCCTGGTCACCTTCACCGGCGACGTGAAGATCGTCGACTTCGGCATCGCCAAGGCGGCCACGAACGCCGAAGAGGACGCCTCCAAGCTCAAGGGCAAGGTCCCCTACATGAGCCCGGAGCAAGCCCGCGGCGAACCCCTCGACGCCCGCAGCGATATCTTCTCGCTCGGCGTGATGCTCTTCGAGCTCTGCACCGGGCGGCGCCTGTTCAAGGGCAAGGACGAGGGCGAGACGCTGGAGATCATCATCGCCGGCGACTACCCCGAGCCGCGCTCGATCAATCCCAACCTCGACCCGGCGCTCGAACGCATCATCGTCAAGGCTCTCTCACCGGATCGCGACACACGCTACGCGAGCGCGAGCGAGATGCAGGCCGACCTCGAGGCGTACATCCGCGATGCCCAGCTCGCCGTCAGCACCATCTCCCTGGGCGAGTGGATGCGTTCGCTCTTCGACGAGAAGCTCGCGCAGCAAAAGCAGATGCTCCAGGAGGGCCGACAGCTCGCAGAGGTGCTGGCCGCGCAGGCCGACGACGAACTCTCGCTCTCAGGCCACTCGCTGACCGGGGTCTCCGCCGTGCGCGAGCGCCCGAGCAAGACCCCCTGGCTGCTCCTGGTCGCGGTGACCCTCCTGGCCGTCGGGGGCGCGGCGGTCGCCTACTTCCTGTGGCCCAAGGCGAAACCGACGGGGCCCGGGGCGCTGGTGCTCGAGAGCACGCCCCCCGGCGCGGCCATCTGGATCGACGGAGCCCGCCGGCCCGAACGCACCCCGGCCACCATCGCTCACCTTCCGTTGGGGAGCTACGAGCTCAAGCTGAGCGCCGAGGGCTTCGCCCCCTTCGTCCAACGCGTCGAGCTGACGAGGGAATCGCCGAGGGTGGAGGTCGCCGCTACCCTGGAGCGACCGAGCGCGGCGCACTACGGCGTCGTGCAGCTCCGAACGACACCGCCGGGCGCGGGCGTGCTCTTTGACGGACGGCCCATCGACGGCACCACACCGCTCACCATCCCGGAGATCGAACCAAGGATCGAGCACGCGCTGGTGATCACCCTCGATGGATGGGAGACGGTGACGCGCACGGTCGTCCTGGACGCCGGCGAGGTCGAGAACATCGAGCTGGAGCTCGAGCGTACGCCCCTGCGGAACGACGAGGCCCTGCTCCTCGTCGAGGTCGACCCACCGACCGCCCGGGTCCTCGTCGACGGGCAACCCTTGCAGGGCTCGCCGCCCTTCGAGCTTCGCACATCCGCCGGTCTTCACCGGGTCGTCGCCAGACGCAACGGCTACCGCGCCGAGACGCGGGAGCTCCGCCTGGCCGGGGGCGAGACGACCCGGCTTCGCCTCGACCTCGATCGAGATCGCGCTCCGATGGAGCGCGGCATGCGGCAGGAGGTCGCGCCGATGGGCGGGCCTGGCGCGCTCACCTTCGACGCTCGGCCCTGGTGCGACGTTCGCATCGATGGACGCGCCGTCGGCCAGACCCCCATCGTCAACCATTCCCTCCCGGCGGGCTCCCATCGGATCACCTGCACCAACCCCGAGCTCGGCGTGACGCGCAACCTCCGCGTGACTATCGCACCGGGTGAGACCACACGCCGGCGGCTCGACCTGCGGTGAGCGAGAGCGGAACGGGGCGGCGGCTCGCCTGGCTCACGCTGCAGGTCCTGGGCAGCGTCGCGGCCTTCGCCTACCTCTTCTCGCTCGTGGATCTGGACGAGGTCCTCGCCGCCGCCCGGGACATCCCGGCGACGTCGATGGGCGTCGCCGTGGGCCTGATGGGCGGCGCGATGGTCCTGGGGGCCCTGCGCTGGCGCGCCCTGCTGCTCGCCTACGGCGCCGCGCGGGTGCCCCGGCTCGCTCCCCTGGTGCACCTCTACTTCGTGGGCCTCTTCTACAACACCTACCTCCCCGGTGGGGTCGGCGGCGACGTGGTGCGCGGGGTCATCACGCGGCGGGCGTTCGACGGCACCGGAGCGACCGCCGCGGTCACCGTCGTGCTCGTCGAGCGCGTGCTCGGCCTGGCGGCCCTGCTCGCGATGGTCGCGTCGGTGGTGGCCTTCGCGCCGCCGCCAGGCCTCGCCTCCCTGCTCGGCTGGGCGCTCGCGGGCATCGGCGCCGCGGTCGCGGCGGTCGCCTCGATCCCCGCAGCGCGCCGCCTGGCCGGCTTCGTGCCCTTCGCGCGGCTTCGGCGCATGCTCGAAGCGCTCCCCGCGCTGCGCTCCCGGCGCCACTTTCTGCTCGCCCTCGCGTATTCCTTCGGCACGCAGTCCACGATGGCGCTCATCGGCTACACCCTGCTGACAGCCCTCGCCCCCGACTTTCGGCTGGCCGACGCCTTCGCCATCGTGCCCCTCGCGTCGGCGACAGCGTTCTTGCCGATCACAGTCGGTGGCGCGGGCGCGCGGGAGGCGGCCTTCGTCGCCCTCTGCACCGCCGCAACGGACATGGACGAAACCCGCGCCGCAACCGCTGGGCTCGCCATGTGGACGGCAACCTTGGTCGTCGCGGGTGTGGGAGGGCTGCTGCAGCTCCTGCGGCCCCGCCTCGCCAGCAGCGAGGCGGAGGCACCTCCAAGTGCCCAGGGAGAGAGCGCAGACCCCGGGTCGCTCCCTCGGAGCACCGCGGCCGAGCCGCCAATGGAGCGCCTCGGGGACAAGTCGTGAACGTTCGCGGGGGCGCATCGTCGGAGCGAGCCAGGACCCTTCTACCGCGACGGATCACGCTCTCCAGACCCTCGTCGGCGCAGTGCGGCCTGCGCACGCCCTCTGCCGCCACCTCTCACCTCGAGAATACTCGGCATTCCCTCGCCTCGCGGATGCGGTCCCGCCCAGTCGACGGATCGATCGACGATCGCCCTTGAGATGTGCTGTAAGGTCCGCACCGATGAAACGCCACCGGAGTCACGGCAGCGGGAAGTTCGATCGGAGCGCGCTGGGGAGCTGCGGACCCGACTGCGTCTTCGAGGCGGAGGTCCTCGTCTTCCACCCGGAGAACGTACACCTCGGCGACAACGTCTACATCGGCCACCGAACCATCCTCAAGGGCTACCACCAGCGAACGCTCCGGATCGGAGACGGAAGCTGGATCGGCCAGCAGTGCTTCTTGCACGCAGCCGGCGGCATCTCCCTCGGCCGCTCGGTAGGCGTCGGCCCTTGCGTCAAGATCCTTACCTCGTGGCACGGCGAGGTCGGGCGCTCGACGCCGATCCTGCGCTCGCCGATCGAGTTCGCGCCCGTGCTCGTCGAGGACGACGCCGACATCGGGATCGGCGCGATCCTGATGCCCGGGGTCACCGTCGGGCGCGGCGCGCAGGTCGGAGCGGGGGCAGTCGTCACCAAGGACGTGCCCCCTTACGCCGTGGTCGCCGGCAACCCCGCGAGGCTTCTTCGCTACCGCCCGGAGCAGGCCTCGTGAACGCCCCGGCGCCCAACCCTCCTCTGTCGGTGGTGGTGCTGGCCTACGACGAGGAAGCGAACATCGGGCCGGTGCTCGAGGAGCTCTTCGGGTGGCTCGACGCGCACATCCCAGCGAGCGAGGTTCTCGTCGTCGACGACGGCTCTTCGGACGCGACGGCCGGCGTCGCACGGCGCGCCCTCGAAGGACGCAACGGCCGTCTCCTCCGCCACGAGGCGAACCGCGGCATGGGCGCAGGGCTGAAGACCGGTGTCCGCGCCGCGCGCGCCGCGTGGGTGACCTTCCTTCCGGCCGATGGCCAGATCGAGCCCCGATCCCTTGGCACGCTCTGGGCGGCTCGGGACGGAGTCGACCTCGTCCTTTCGGTGTACGAAGACCGCGACGACGGCCCCGCACGCAAGGTGCTGTCGTGGGGCGTCCGCGCTCTGATCACGGCCGTGCACGGTGTACGGCTCCGCAGCGACGGACCTTATCTCTTCCGGCGCGCGCTCTTCGAGCCGGCGCAGCTCGAGGCCGAGAGCTTCTTCCTGAACTTCGAGTTCCCGATCCGCGCGCTGGCCGCCGGGCTCCACGTCCGAACCGTTCCCATTCGATGTCGGCCCCGACGCAGCGGCAGCTCGAAGACCGCGCGGCCGGGGCGCATCGTCGGCGTCGCCCGCGAGCTGCTCCAGCTACGCCAACGGCGCATTCGCGACGCTCTGACTCGAGCTCGCTGAGATCTTCCACACCTCTGCCCGCCCTTCGAGCCCGAGCTCATGTCGCTCATGCGGCCGGCTGCTCACGCCGAAGGCGATCCCGAAGCGTGGAACGGGCGATCCCGAGAGCCCGAGCAGCAGCCGTGATGTTGCCCTCGTAACGCGCCACGATCTCGGCGAGGGGCACGGCGAGGTCGTCGAGGTCCGGGACCGCACCGGAGACGCGGCGAAAGGCCTCGCGCAGGTCCCGGTTCCGGATCCGGCGCTCGGGCGACAGCGCGGCGGCGACGAGCACCACGTTCCGCAGCTCGCGCACGTTGCCTGGCCAGGAATGGGAGCGGAGCATCCGAAACCCATCCTCTCCGATCTCCCGTGGTCCGACCTCCTCGTGGGCCCCGCGCAGGAAATGGCGAGCAAGGGGCTCGACATCCTCGGGGCGGGCGCGGAGCGGCGGCACCTCGATCTTGAGCCGGTTGATCCGATAGTAGAGGTCCTCTCGAAACGAACCCTCCACCACGCGCTCGCGCAGGTTCTGGTGTGTGGCGCACACCAGCCGCACGTCGACTCGACGCGAGGTCTCGGAACCCACGGGACGGACCTCCCAGGTCTCCAGGACCCGAAGCAGCCGCGCCTGCAGTTCGAGGGGGAGCTCGCCGATCTCGTCGAGAAAGAGCGTCCCGCGGTGCGCCATCTCGAAGACGCCGCGCCGCGCCGACGCCGCCCCCGTGAACGCTCCCTTGGCGTGCCCGAAAAGCTCGCTCTCGACGACCCCCGGCGCCAGCCCCCCCGCGTTGAGCGCGACGAAAGGCCCATCCGCCCGCATGCCCCGTTCATGGAGCGCCCGAGCGACGCCCTCTTTGCCCGAGCCGCTCTCGCCGGTCACCAGCAGAGGCCAGCTCAGCCGCGCAAAACGCTCGACTTCGCCGAGTACGTGGAGCATGGCCTTGGACGCGGCCACCATCCCGCCGTTGCGAGCGTCGCCGCTGCGCCCGCGGGCCACGATGTGAAGGTCCGTGCGACCGATCCGAACGACCGCCCCCGCGCCCAGCTCGAGATACATCACCCGCCGCCCGTCCACCCACGTGCCGTTCCGACTCTGCAGGTCGCGGAGCACGGCGCCCCCTGGGACCGGCTCGAGTCGGCAGTGACGCGCCGACACGGCTCGGTCGCGCAAGACCAGGTCGTTGCTGTCGTCCGCACCGACGGTGATGGCCCGGTC
This sequence comes from Polyangiaceae bacterium, assembly GCA_027009115.1. Lineage (GTDB taxonomy): Bacteria > Myxococcota_A > Polyangia > Polyangiales > Houyiibacteriaceae > JALVDI01. The sequence continues at coordinate 7,914 of JALVDI010000522.1, forward strand.
GAGGGCTACCCGCCGCGCCGCCGCCCCCGTCCCGACGAGCACCGAGAGGCGCACCCCCTCGGAGACGGGCAAGCCCAGAGGCTCCGTGCGGCACGCCCGCGCGGCCGGCGCTTCGCTTCGCACCCGACACAGAGCGTAGTGATCGCCGATGGGGATCGGCTCGCCCAGCGCGAGCGCGACGCGGCGTCCCCGTTCCGGTTCGAAGGCCGGAGCCCCGTGCCAGCGAAGCACTTGGCCCGCATGCTCCGCGACCTTGGGGTCGTGGATGACGATGTCGCAGAAACTCCCGCGGCCGACGTCGAGGGGGTGGTCACCAAGGATGAACTCGCGGAGCGGCTCTCCTCGGTAGCTCAGAACGATTGCCTCCTGCACGCGCCGTTATCGCGTCAGCTCCGCAGCGGTTGCCCTTCTGCAGCGGCCTCCAACTCGGGCGACGGGACGGTCCGCCTCGGTCGCAGCCCCGGCCCGCTCCCCGCCCTGGAGAGCCACCGTGGGCCTCAGGGCATGGGGCGCAACGCTCGACAAGCCCACCTCCCCTGTGTAGGGTCCGCGACCGTGACGGGCGAACTGCAGCGCACCCCCCTGTATGAGACGCATCGGAAGCTGGGCGCCCGGCTCGTACCCTTCGCCGGTTTCGAGATGCCCGTCCAGTACGAGGGGATCGTCAAGGAGCACCACGCCGTCCGGCAGCGTGCGGGCATCTTCGACGTCTCCCACATGGGCGAGCTGACGCTGCGTGGCCCCCAAGCCGTGGCGGTGGCCGACTTCCTCGTGACCAACGCCGTGGCGAAGCTCGCGGTCGGGCAGGCCCTCTACACCGTCTGTTGCAATGAGGAAGGCACGATTCTCGACGATCTCATCGTCTACCGCCGCGGCGACGAAGACGTGCTGATCGTGTGCAACGCGAGCAACCGCGGCAAGATCAGCGCGCATGTCGCCGCCGTCGCTTCGGGCCGCTGCGACTTCGACGATCAGAGCGACGGGACCGCCCTGCTCGCCCTCCAGGGCCCCCGTGCGGAAGCCATTGTCCGAGCTGCCGGCGGCGATCCCCTGGCCGACCTCGGGTTCTTCCGCAGCGCCGAAGGTCAGCTCGCGGGCGTCCCCTGTCGAGCGGCACGTACCGGCTACACCGGTGAGGACGGCTTCGAGTTCTTCTGCCGCAACGAGGATGCGCCCGCACTCTGGGACGCGCTGATGAGCGCCGGGGAGCCGCACGGCGTCGCTCCCGCTGGCCTCGGGGCGAGGGATACGCTCCGCCTCGAAGCCAAGCTCTGCCTTTATGGCAACGACATCGACGAGACCACCAACCCCTTCGAGGCTGGGCTCGGATGGGTGGTCAAGCTCGATCACGGCGATTTCATCGGGCGCGAGAGCTTGGTCGCGATCAAAGAGGCGGGCATCCGGCGCAAACTGGTGGGCTTCGAGATGGTCGGGCGCGGCATCGCGCGGCACGGCTACCCGATCGTCGACCTCGAGCGCCCCCAGGAGCGTCTGGGTGTAGTGACTAGCGGCTCACCGAGCCCGACCCTCGGCAAGAACATCGGCCTCGGGTACGTCCCGGTGGCTCATTCCAAGATCGGCACGCGCTTCGGAGTCGAGATCCGAGGCAAAGTCATCGAGGCGGTGGTCGTCAAGACCCCCTTTTACAAGCGAGCGAAGTGAGAAGCGACCATGGCCCAATACCCGACGGACTATCGCTACACCAAGGAGCACGAGTGGGCGGCGCGAGACGGCGACCTCGTAAAAGTAGGCGTCACCTCTTACGCGGTAGAGCAGCTCGGTGACGTCACCCTGGTCGACCTACCCGAAGTCGGCACGGAGGTGCAGGCACACGAGCGCTTCGGCGACATCGAGTCCGTCAAGACCGTCAGCGAGCTCTTCGCGCCGGTCAGCGGCGAGGTCGTCGAGGTCAACCGTGAGCTCGACGACAGCCCTGAGTTGGTCAACGAGGGCCCCTACGACAAGGGTTGGATGGTGGTGATCCGCATGTCCGAGCCCGCTGAGTTCGATACGCTCATGGACGCCGCTCGATACGAAGACTTCGTCAGCAAGAGCGAGTGACGAGGTCTTCGCCGCAGCCTTGAACTTCACCTCCGCCGGGGCCAGGGACACGAGATGCGTTACCTTCCGCACACCCCCGAAGAGATCCGAGCGATGCTCGCGCGCATCGGCGTCGAGAGCGTCGACGAGCTCTTCGCTCCAATCCCCAAGGCGGCCCGCGCCAAGCCTCTGGCGCTCGAGCCCGCCCTGGACGAGCCGGGGCTCATGGCGCACCTCGATCAGCTCGCGGAGCACAACCGCGCCTCGCGCATGCTCTCGTTCCTCGGCGCGGGCATGTACGACCACCACGTACCGCCGGCCGTCGACCAACTGCTGATGCGGTCGGAGTTCTACACGGCCTATACGCCCTATCAGGCCGAGGTCTCCCAAGGCACGCTCCAGGCCATCTACGAATTCCAGACGATGGTCTGCGAGCTCTTCGGCATGGAGGTCGCCAACGCAAGCATGTACGACGCCGCCAGCGCGACCGCCGAAGCCGTGCTCATGGCCCGGCGTGTGACGAAACGCGACAAGGCCGTGCTGTCGGCGGGTCTGCACCCGCACTACCTCGAGACCGTGCGCACCTATCTCTCTGCTTCCGATGACCTGGCGCCCCGCATGGAGGTCGTCGAACTGACCGACCGCGGGACGACGGATCGGAAAGCCCTGGCTGCCGCCGCCGAGGGCGCCGCGGCGATCGTACTGCAGTACCCGAACTTCCTCGGCACGGTCGAAGACCTCCGCGCCGCCGCGCGCATCGCACAAGAGGCTGGCGCCTTGCTCATCACCGCGACCGCGGAGCCCTACGGACTGAGCCTCTTGGAGTCTCCCGGAGCATGCGGCGCGGACATCTGCGTCGGCGAGGGACAGCCGCTGGCGGTACCACCGCAGTTCGGAGGACCGGGCGTGGGGCTCTTCGCCTGCCGCCAGAAGTTCGTGCGCCAGATGCCGGGGCGCCTCGTCGGCGAGACCGTGGACGCCGCCGGCGAACGGGGCTTCGTGCTCACGCTTTCGACGCGCGAGCAGCACATCCGCCGAGAGCGCGCGACCTCGAACATCTGCACCAACCATGGCTTGATCGCCCTGTCCTTCGCGATCCGCACGGCCATGTTGGGTCGGCGCGGTTTCCTGGCGGCGGGCGAGGCGTGCTTGAGCAAAGCGACCTACCTCAAGCAGGCCATCGCCGCCTGCCCCGGCTTCGAACTGCCGTACGCGGCGCCCACCTTCAACGAGTTCGTCGTGCGTCGCAAAGACGGCGCGGCGGCGCCACTCCTGGCGGCCCTGGCCGCGCAGGGCATCCTCGCGGGCGTCGACCTCGGAGCCTTCCGCCCTCAGTGGGAGCGCGACTTCCTGGTCGCGGTCACCGAGCGCCACTCCAAGGCCGATTTGGACCGGCTCGCGGCCGCCCTCGCCGAGGCCTGAAGGGCCCTTCCGCCGCGCCCCAGCCTCTCGAGGTTCTCTCCCTCGAAACGCCCTGGGGTCCAGTCCCGCATGGGTCGAGCGCCCCACCTCTTCCACGTCGAATACGCCGGAAACGTGAGCATGAAACCCACGGGCTCGGAGCGGAGTAGGAAGGGGCGGCGGGTTCGCACCCAACGGAGGCCGTAGGGCGCTCCCGTCGCCTCCGCCGGGCTGCCGTTCGCAGACCGCGAGCTCCTGAATGAAAGGAAGAAGCGTCGCCGCGGCCGCAGGGACCGCGAGGCGGATCGTCGGGGCGTCCATGTCGCGGTGCACTGTCGACCATCCCGCGCTATGTCGGGCGAGATGCAGCCCGAAGACCCGATCGCCAAGCTCGAGAGCATGAACAAGGCCGCCCTGGCCGGAGGCGGCCCCCGGCGCGCGAAGCGACAGCACGACGCAGGCAAGCTCACGGCTCGCGAGCGCATCGAGCTCTTGGTCGATCCGGGAACCTTCGTCGAGCTCGACCGGCTCGTGGTGCATCAGTGCCGCGATTTCGGTATGGACGCCAGCAAGATCCCCGGCGATGGGGTCGTCACGGGCTACGGCCGCGTCGATGGACGACAGGTCTTCGTCTTCGCGCAGGATTTCACCGTCTTCGGCGGAAGCCTCTCGAGCGCATTCGCCAAGAAGATCACCAAGGTCATGGATCTCGCGCTCAAGACCGGCGCTCCTTTGATCGGCCTCAACGACTCCGGTGGCGCGCGCATTCAAGAAGGCGTCGAGTCCCTCGCGGGGTACGCCGACATCTTCCTCCGCAACGTCCTCGCGTCCGGCGTCATCCCGCAGATCAGCGCGATCATGGGGCCGTGTGCCGGGGGCGCTGTCTACTCGCCGGCGATGACCGACTTCATCTTCATGGTCGACAAGTCGAGCTACATGTTCATCACCGGGCCCGATGTCATCAAGACCGTCACGAACGAAGAGGTCAGCAAGGAAGAGCTCGGCGGCGCCCACACCCACGCAACCCGAAGCGGCGTCTCGCACCTCACCTGCAGCGACGACGCGGACTGCCTTGGGGCCATCCGGGAGCTCCTGGCCTATCTCCCCTCGAACAACTACGAGGATCCGCCGGTGCACGAGTGCCGCGACCCCGCGGACCGCGAGGACCCGGAGCTCGACACGTTGGTCCCAGCGGACCCGAAGAAGCCCTACGACATGAAACGCATCGTCGAGCGGGTCGTCGACGACGGCGAGTTTTTCGAGCTCCAACCCGAGTTTGCCCGCAACATGATCATCGGCTTCGCCCGCTTCGAGGGGCACCCGGTCGGCATCGTCGCCAACCAGCCGAACGTCCTGGCGGGATGCCTCGACATCGACGCCTCGGTGAAGGCCGCTCGTTTCGTGCAGTTCTGCGACTGCTTCAACCTCCCCATCGTGACCTTCGTCGACGTGCCCGGCTTCCTTCCTGGGACCGACCAAGAGTACGGCGGAATCATCAAGCACGGGGCCAAGTTGCTGTACGCCTATTGCGAGGCGACCGTCCCGAAGGTCACGGTGATCACGCGCAAGGCCTACGGCGGCGCGTACGACGTGATGAGCAGCAAGCACATTCGCGGCGACATCAGCTTCGCATTCCCGACCGCAGAGATCGCCGTCATGGGGCCCGAGGGTGCCGTGAACATCGTCTACCGCAAGGAGATCGCCCAGGCCGCCGATCCGGTGGCGGCCAAGGACGCCTTCGTAGCCGACTACCGCGCCAAGTTCGCCAACCCCTTCAAGGCGGCGGAGCTCGGTTTCATCGACGAGGTCATCTACCCGCGCACGACTCGCCAGCGCCTCTGCGCAGCCCTGGCCATGCTCCGCGACAAGCGCGACACAAACCCTCCCAAGAAGCACGGCAACCCCCCGCTCTGATCCCCGAAGCGCGCAAACTCCGCACATCGCCCCGGGCGAGCTCCAAGGGCGCCGGCTTCCTTTGAGTTTTCCAAGGCGCCAGCTAGACTCGCCGTCGGAGTTCCATGGCTCGCCCCTGTCAACGCTGCGGCTACGAAAACGACGACGAGTCCAAGTTCTGTCGCCAGTGCGGCGCCATGATCGAGCTCGAGATCGCGGACGCGGCGGACCCGCTCATCGGCAAGATCTTGCTCGGCCGCTACCGGGTCGTGCGCGTCCTCGGCGAAGGCGGCATGGGGAAGGTCTACCTCGCCGAGCAAAAGATGGGCACCGCCACGCGCGATGTCGCCATCAAGACCCTCCACCCGGAGCTCAGCAGCGACCCTCAGCTGGTCGCTCGCTTTCATCGGGAATGCGAAACGGTCATTGAGCTGCATCACCCGAACACGGTTCAGTTCTATGACTTCGGCGATCTCGAAGACAAGACCCTCTTCATCGTCATGGAGTACATCGAAGGGGAGGATCTTGCCCGCCGCCTCCACCGGGTTGGGCCTCTCGACACTCGGACGATCGACAAGATCTTGATCCAGGTCTGCGGCTCCCTCGCCGAGGCGCACGAGCGGGGCATCGTCCACCGCGATCTGAAGCCAGAGAACGTCCTCCTGACGACCCGCGGCGGGCAGACCGATTTCGTGAAGGTTCTCGACTTCGGCATCGCCAAGCGGAGCGAAGCCGAAGACGACGCGAAGGCGAAGCTCACCAAGCAGGGGATGGTCCTGGGCACGCCGCCCTACATGAGCCCCGAACAGTTCAGCGGGCAGACCCTCGACCTTCGCTCGGACGTCTACTCGCTCGCGGTGATGACCTACGAGATGGTGACCGGGCGTCTTCCGTTCGAAGCCAACACGCCGTGGGAGTGGGCGACCAAACACCTCACAGCGCAGCCGACCCCGCTGGACGCCTACCCTCAGGGAGCGGCCCTCCCTGTCCACAAGAAGAACGCCATCCTGCGGGCGCTCGCGAAGAACCGCGAGGAACGGCACCCGAATGCGCTCGCCTTCATGCATGAGTTCACCGGCATCCACGACGCTCAGGCGGCATGGACGATGGCCACGACGACGGGTCTGTCGGATGCATCCAGCGCACCGGGGCTGCCTCCCCCATCGCGCCAGCCGGTCGGCACACCCCAGCCGATGGCACAGACCGGGGGAGTCGGCGCAACCGGACCGCTGCAGCACCCCGTCAATGGCGGGACGCCCGCGGCAGTGCCTCAGCACCCCACGCCGGCTCCAACGGAGTACCCTTCGGGGGCCCTTCCAACGCTGCCGACCAATGGGGGGCGTGGCTGGGTCGTCGCCCTGGCGCTCGTCTTCGTGCTGCTCGGCGGGGCCGCGGGCGGCGGCCTCTGGTGGTGGTCCCGGCAAGGCCCAAGCGGTGACGAGGGTCTGTCGCCCGCGCAGAACCCTCAGCTCGGCTCGACCAGCGCGGCGGCCACCACCGTCACGATGACCGAACAGCCCACGGCGGTCGCGATGGTCGAGCCCACCATGGCCGCGACCGTCGAGCCCACCATGGCCGCGGCCGTCGAGCCCACCATGGTCGCGGCCGTCGAGCCCACCATGGTCGAGCCCACCATGGTCGCGAGGGTCGAGCCCACCATGGTCGCGATGGTCGAGCCCACCATGGGCATGGGCATGGCTGGCGGTGCGGACGTCGCTGCGGCTCAGGCCGCCGTCCGGCAGGGGGAAGCTGCGCTCGCCCGCAACGATCTCGAAGGTGCGGTTGCGGCGCTACAGCGAGCCATTCGCCATGTCGGGCGACGGCACCCCTCTGTGCGGTCCCTCAAGAACCGCGTGGCCTCTCGCGGAAGCAACACGATCGGGGCGCTGCTGCTTCAAGGCAACTGTCCGGGGGCTCAGCGCCTGTACCGACGCCTGTCCAGGGTGGGTGCCCAAGGTCCGGCGCGACAGCATTTCAGCGGCGACTGGTGCCGGCGGCCCTGAGCGCTCCCAGCACTCTGCGCCTCATCGTCGACGTCTTGCCAGGCTGCCGCGAGGCGCTCAGCCGCAGTAAAGGATCGCGCACCCGGCGTGGGCGTCGCGCACCCGATCGCAGAGCGACCCGAGGTCCTCGTCGAAGTCGACCAAGACCCCCTCGACCGCCTGACCGGTGCGCGCGTCATAGCGGCAATCCCGCAGCGCCACCCAACACCCCTGGCAGTCGAACTGGCGGCAGATCTCAGCCCAGGTGCGGCGGCGCTCCAGACTCCGTTCGTCGGCGAGCTGGTGGCGCCACCCCTGGGACCGCTGTCGTCGGGAGAGGGATAGGTTCACGAGAGCACTCCCATTTTCGTCTGGGACACGTCCAAACCGCGGTCGAGCATCCGTCACCACCACGCCGACTTCAACGGGCGCCGTGAGGAAGAGCGCGCCGCCACCTTGACAGGACACCCCCACCCCTTCCGGGCGCCCGAGGGGCGTTGCCTCCGCGGCCACGATGAGGGAGCTTCGCCCCTCGGTCTCCCGCCCGACCCCCGGGATGCGGACCGAGACGAGGAGTTCGGTGAACGATCTCAAGCTGGCTTTCATCGGCACCCACGGCGTCGGCAAGACAACCCTCTGCTATGGCGTGGCCGCCCGACTCAAAGCGCGCGACGTCGTCCTGGACATCGTGCACGAGGTGGCCCGACGCTGCCCCTTGCCCATCAACCAAGACACGAACCTGGCCGCGCAGTCGTGGATCCTCCACACCCAGATCGCGGACGAGCTCGTCGCCGCGGCCCGCCACCCGGTCGTTCTCTGCGACCGCAGCGTCCTGGACAACTACGTCTACCTCCTCCTGGCTGCAGGGCGCCAGCCCGATCTCGAAGCGCTCGTCGACGGCTGGCTGGGCACCTACGAGCTGCTGGTTCATGTCCCCATCGTCGACCCTCTCCAGGCCGACGGGACCCGCGCCACCGACCCTGCGTTCCAGGAAGCGGTCGACCGCCGGCTGCTCCGCGAGCTCCAGGAGCGGGGGCTCGAAGCCTTGCGCCTGGATCCGGCCCACCGGTCTGGCTGGATCGACACCATCGTCGCCGCCGTCACCCAGCGGCTGGCGCCGCCGCAGCTCCCCCTGCTCTAAGCGGGGCCCGGCGAGGGTGGGCTCGGCGGGGCCTCCCTGCGATGACCCTCAGCTCGGACCCATGGGGACCTCGATGCGCGGCGGAACGAGGAAGAAAACCACCCGGTCATCGAGCGGCGAGCCGTCTCCGCGGACCGTGAGTCGCGCCTTGTAGACGAGGGGCGAGGACGAGGGCTCCTGGATCTCGTTGACGGCGATGGGAACGACATCCCAGCAGACGCTCGTCCCCGGCAGCAGCGCGGGGAAAGCGTCGTCGTGCCCGTCGCCGTCCGTGTCCTCCGTCGGCGAGACGGCCGTGCACGCCGCCGGCGAGCCGCTGGTGTTGACGACCAGGTGATCGATGAAGCGGAGCGCGTCGCCGTCGTCCCCGGGCTCGTCCGCCGCCTCGATGGTCACGCGCAGCGGGATACCGTTGACGATCTCGTTGATGGCGTCGACGACCGCGGTGCGCACAGCAGGGCCGTCGCCCTCCCGCACGAACGGCTGCCCGGCGCTGTCGAGGGACCCGGCGGCGGTGGCGATCGCCCGCAGATCCGCGCGGGGCTCGTGCCCAATGTCCGCGTCGACACCCACGAAGGTGATCCCGGCGGCCATCAGCCGACTGCCCGCAGCCGCCGGGGAGTCCACCGCACCGCACGCACACTCATCTTGCTCGTCGGTGATGGTGACCAGGATCCGGACGGCGTCGCTTCGGTAGCCCGGACACCCGATGCCGGCGGTCGCGCACGTTCCTGCGGCATTGCAGGCGCTGGGATCGGCCACACAGGCCACCGACTGGAAGAGCGCCTCGCCCGCGCCCGCCCCGGACGCGCTCGTTGGGATGCGGCTACGAGTCGTCGCCGCGTTCGGCTGCAAGGAGAGCCTGTTCCGGTAGGTGTTCGAACGCCCCTCGTAGGTGCCGACGCCCGTGTAGACCGAGGCAACGCAGGAGCTGGTGGTCGGGTCCTCGATGCAGCGTCCCTCGATGCTGCAAACATCCCCGGCGTCACACTCGTCGTCTCCCGCGCATGCCCTGCCTCGGTCGGCGCAGGTCAGATCGTCGAGGATGCCCTGGACGGCGCTGCGCATGGCCGAGATCTCCCCCTCCATCGAGCCGGTGGTGTCAAAGAGGAAGTAGACGTCGGCGATCTGGATGTTCGTGCGGAACTCCAGGGTGTCCTCCACCGGGTCGGAGGGCTCCATCCAGGGCACCACGAAGACGAAATCGCCTCGGGTCCGCGGGCTGTCGTCGCCGTCCAGCGGGTCGGTCCCTGCCCCGATCTCGATCAGATCGCTCACACCGTCCATGTCGGAGTCGGTGTTCGTGGGCGACGTTCCCCCTGTCAGCTCGTCCGCATCGCTGACTCCGTCGTTGTCGCTGTCCGGGTCGCGGAAGTCGGGGGTCCCGTCGCCGTCCGTGTCCACCGGCTGCGTGGACAGGTCGGCGTCGCCAGCCTCCGTCGCGTCCGAGATGCCGTCGCTGTCCGAGTCCAGGTCTGCCCAGTCCTCCAGGCCGTCGCTGTCGGTGTCGAGGTCTCGCTCGTCGCCATCCAGAATCGTGTCGTTGTCGCTGTCCGGGTCCTTGAAGTCCACGATCCCGTCGCCGTCGGTGTCGATGCCCGCGCCGCCGTGCGCGAGCTCCACGCTGTCGGAGACGCGGTCGCCGTCGTCGTCCTCGTCGGCGAAATCGGCCCGACCGTCGCCGTCCGTGTCCGCCGTCGACTCGTCGCTGTCCGGGATCCCGTTGTTGTCGGAGTCGAGGTCCTGGAAGTCCGGTGTCCCGTCGCGATCGGCGTCCCGAGGCGGCGTCCCGAGGTCGTCGTCGCCGGCCTCCACCGCGTCGCTGATGCCGTCGCCGTCGGAGTCCTCGTCGCGAAAGTCCGGGATCCCGTCGCCGTCCGTGTCCGTCCCGAGGCTCCGTCCTTCCTCGGAGTCGCGGATGCCGTCCATGTCGCTGTCCTGGCGGCCGGTGGGCTCGGCGTCCGCTCCCGCGTCGCGCGCAGGCTCGGGCGGCGGTGACGGATCGCAGGCCAGACACCACAACAACAGACCCAGCACGGACAACCGGAGAGGCAGCATAGGCCCAAGCTAGCCGGGAGCGCTCGTGGGCCGCAATCCCGCAGATGCGGGAGTGCCCTCAGGCCTCCTGGAGCGCGAGCCTCAACTCGATGAGCATCGCGAAGCACCCCAAAGCGTCGCGAACGTCGAGCGGTCCCCCCTCCCGCGCGCGCTGGACCACCCGCCGATAGGCGAGCCAGCGGCTCGCAGGGACTCCCAACCAGGGCGCCAAGAGCGCCGGCTCGGGCCCGTGGATGCCCGCCTTGCGGCCCGCATCTTCGAGCAGGCGGCTCACGAGCTTCTCGCAGCGGACGATGGCGTCGACGAAGCGCCCCGCCACGACATCCGCTTCGAGCCGTTCGACCGGCTCTCGGTCGTCGAAGAGGGCCCCCCAGCTCGGTCCGCCAGGGCTCGGCCGGAACGGGACCGGAACGCTCGTCCTCGCAGGAAAGGTCGGCTCCGAGCGGACGGGCCCTGCCTCGTCGGGCACGTAACTGGAGCGTGTGGCGTGCCGAAAGGCCCTCTCCACGCTCGAGCGCCAGGCGGCGCTCTCCGCGTCGGACACGAGCTCGTCGATGGGGCTGCTCAGCCCTCGCTCGGGTTCGAGGGCGAGAACGACGCTGGCCTCCTCGGCGGCAGAGGCCTTCGGCCCGAAGGTGCCCCGGCGTTCGAGGTCGGCGAGGACATCGTCGACCAAACGATCGAGGGCCTCGAGGACGCCCTGCCCGCTCGTCGCGACCGTCGGGAACGTCGGACGCCCCGAGGCGTTCAGGGCACGCTCCATCCCCTCCAGCGGCTGCACGTTCGGCAGGTCGCGCTTGTTGAACTCGAACACCAGAGGGACCTCGTCCAACTGGCGACCTTGCTCCTCGAGGTTCGCCGCGAGGTTTTCGAAGCTCTCGAGGTTCGCGTCTTGACGCTGCGGCTGCGAATCCGCGACGAAGACGACCCCGTCGGCACCGGTGAGCACGAGCTTTCGCGTCGCGTTGAAATAGACCTGACCAGGCACCGTGAAGAGCTGAAGTCGCACCTGATGCCCACGGACGGAGCGCGCTCGAAGCGGCAGGAAGTCGAAATAAAGGGTGCGGTCGACCGGCGTCGCGAGGGACACCAGTTGCCCTCGCGTCTCGGCCGGCGACGCACTGTGGATGTGCTGCAGCGAGGTCGTCTTGCCACCGAGTCCCGGCCCGTAATAGACGAGCTTGACGAGCAGCTCGCGGGTCAGCGGGTTGACCTGCGCCACGTTCTATCCACGCCGCATCAGAGTTCGTCGAGCCCTTCGAGCTCGTCCGTGTCGACCCCGTCGTCCGCGCTGCCGCCGTAGTCGTTGCCCGCGCCGCTGTCGTCGTAGTCGTTGGCGTCGTAACCGCCGTCGTCGTAGTCGCCGGAGCCGCTGCTCTGCCCCGGGGCGCCCTCGTCCGTCCCAAGGCATCGCGTCGGCCGGCGGCGGCGAAGCTTCGCCGCGTTCCACGGCCCACCGCCGGTCTCCTGGTCGTCGTGGCCCCACTCCCCGAGGATGTACTGGTCCCCGTCGGCACCGATCTGAATGCGGAAGTAACCTCGACCGCGCGAAATCTGCGGACGGCCGGCGACCATCTCGCGGCGCTCTTCCCACTGGAAGCGGAGCACGTCGCCCTGGATGGTCCCCTGAATTCGGCCCCGGCGCTCGTCCTTCTCGAAGTCGCCCACCACCTGCACTCCGGTCTGGCAGAGGTGCATGTTTCCGTACTGCGGCGACTGCCACACCCCCTCGAAGGACGCGCCCTCGGGCATCGTGCCGATGTGGATGCGCGCGCTCCCACCGCCGCAGGCGGCGAGCGCCAAGAGAACGAACGAAAGCCAGCGCATGCGTACTCCTCTCACGGCGGAGGACCATAGACCAGCGAGCAACGGGAGAAAAGCGGAGAGCGGACCGGGGGGTTCATGGGAAGTCCGGCACCGTGGGGTCGAGCAGGAGCACCCGGTCGGAGCCCCGCGCGAGCTCCCATAGCGCGATCGCCCCTGGAGCAAGTGCACCGAAGAAAGCCAGCGCCGGCTCCGAGGGCTCGGGCCGGATGTCGGTCGACCGCGGCAAGAGCAGCCGCGGTCGCAGCCGCGCGCCGCCGAGCCGAACGCGCAGCTCCTCCATCGCGGTCTCGAGCCCACCGAGCCGGTCGACGAGCCCCTCGCGCTGCGCGTCCACGCCGGCCCAGATCCGCCCCCGGGCCAGCGCTTCCACCTCGTCGACGGAACGGCCGCGTCCGCGAGCGACGAGCGCCACGAAGTCCCGGTAAAAGCCGTCCATTTCCCGCTTGAGGATCGCCCGCTCGTCGTCGTCGAGGGGGCGCGAGGGCGAGAACATGTCGGCGTGAGGAGCTCGGCGGAGGACCTCGGTCCGCACCCCGAGGCGCTCCAAGAGCTCCGTGGCGACGAGCCGCGCGGACACCACGCCGATGGACCCCGTCACGGTCGTCGGCTGCGCAACGATGGCGGCGGCTCCGGCGGCCACGTAGTACCCCCCGCTGGCGGCGACATCGCCGAAGCAGGCCACCACGGGCTTCTTCTCGGAAACCCGCGCCACCTCCCGATACACGCGATCGCTGACCGTCGCGGACCCGCCCGGCGAGTTGACGTGAAGGATCACGCCCCGGACGCCCGGGTCCTTGCGGGCGACGCGGAGAGCCGCCACGACCCGGTCGGCGCGCCGGCCGACGCCGATCGGGCCATGCACGGGCACGACCGCAACGTAGGGCTCTCGACGCAAAGGGTGGAACCAGCGCGCCTCCCGGAACCGCAGGTAGGCGTCCCCCTGCCCGAGCCGCGGCCTGGCCACTCCCGGCTGGAGCGCCGCCGCGATCTCGTCCTCGTAAGCGAGCACGTCGACGACGCCGCGGGCGATTGCCGCGGGACCTCGGAGAAACCCTTCCTCGAAGAGCGCCTCCACCGCTCCGGCGTCGAGACCGCGGCCCGCCCCCAGGGCCCCGCGCAGCTCGCCGTCGATGGCATCGAGGAGCGCCCCGAGCTGCGTACGCTGGGGCCCGCTCATACGGTCGCGGGCAAGGTTCTCGCCAGCTGTCTTGAATTCGGCGCGCGCGAAGCGCTCGACCCGGACGCCGGCCTTGTCGAGAAGGCCTTTGAAGTAGCGCGAGCGAGCGGCGACACCGAGCATCGAGAGGGTCGCCTGCGGCGGCATCAAGATCGTGTCCGCGGCAGAAGCGACGTAGAGCTCCTTGTGCGTCCCCCCATCGGGTAGGAACACCGCCACCCGCTTGCCCGCCTTCCTCAGGCCGCCGAGCACGTCCCGCAGGGACCTCGCCGTGGCCCAGCCGACCGCGAGCATCGGCACGACGAAGACGACGCCTTCGACCCGCCGGTCCCGCGCGGCATGAGCGGCCAGGCGACGAAGGTCTTCGAGGGCCGTCGGCCGCGCACCGGCCAGCCAGGGCGCGAGCCGCGCCAGCGCCGAAGGGCGCCGGCCAACCAGCTCCACGAGGCGACGCCGGATGCGGACCTCGATCCAGGGCGTCCGGGGGCGGCCCAGGAGGCGGAGGGCCCACCAGAGGGGGACGAAGGGTAGCTTGAGGAGGTTGAGCAGGGCGCGGAGGAGCGAAGCGAGCAGCACCGGCCGAGCCTATCCGCTGGGAGCCGCGGCCGCATGGCGCCCCCACTTCGAACAAGCTCGTGCTTTACCTGGACGGGGAGCTTCTGCTACCACGGGGAGCGCTCGTCGGGCGCAGCCCCCAGACGCGCGGAGGAGTGAATGGCGAACCCGCAGATGGTGATGTACGAGGAGGAGTTCAACCTGATCCAGGGGATCGTCGATCGCCTGGTTCGGGAAGCGAACGCCCAGGTCGTGTTCATCATCGACAAGAACGGTCAGCTCATCGCGGCCTCGGGCGAGACGGACCAATTGGACACGACCTCCCTGGCGTCGCTCACGGCGGGCAACATCGCCGCGACCGGGGGCATCGCCAAGCTCCTTCGCGAGAACGAGTTCACGACCCAGTTCCACGAAGGCGAGCGGGCGAACATCCACATCCAGCTCGTGGGCAACCGCGTCATCCTCGTCGTCATCTTCGACAACAAGACGAGCCTCGGTCTGGTCCGCCTGCGCGTGAAGAAAGCGAGTGAAGAGCTCAACGGCATCTTCGAGCAGCTGCTGGCCAAAGTTCAGGATCCCGACCACGAGACGCCGTTCGCGGAAATCACGGACGACGACATCGACAACCTCTTCAACGACTGATTTGGAGCCGTCGCTAGATGTCGTTCATCAACTATCTGTCCCGCGAAATCAACTGCAAGATCGTCTACTACGGCCCGGGTCTGTGCGGCAAGACGACGAACCTCCAGCACATCTACAACAAGACCAACCCCGAGGCGAAGGGCAAGATGATCAGCCTCGCCACGGAGACGGAACGCACGCTCTTCTTCGACTTCCTGCCCCTGGCGCTCGGCGAAATCCGTGGCTTCAAGACACGCTTTCACCTCTACACGGTCCCGGGCCAGGTCTTCTACGACGCGAGCCGCAAGCTGATCCTCAAAGGCGTGGACGGAGTGGTCTTCGTCGCCGATTCGCAGATCGCGCGAATGGAAGCGAACATCGAGTCGATGGAGAACCTGCGCACGAACCTCGCCGAGCAGGGCTACAGCCTCGACAAGCTGCCGCACGTCATCCAGTACAACAAGCGCGACATGCCGGGTATCGCGTCCGTGGAAGAACTGCGCCAGATCTTGAACCCGAACGGGGTGCCGGATTTCGGCGCCGTCGCGACCACCGGTGAGGGGGTCTTCGAGACCCTCAAGGCCATCGCGAAGCTCGTACTGACGGAGCTCAAACGCGGAGGCGGCGCCGGCGGGCGCTGAGGGCCGAACGAACGGGACCCCGACTCATCCGGCTCGTCCGAGCGCGGCCAGCTCCCGAGCCAAGTCGTCGCGGGGACGGCCCGCCTTCTTCTTCCAGCGCTTCGCGGCCTCCGGGTCGCCCGCCGCCCGGTAGGCGGCGGCCCGGAGCAGCCGGTAGTGGTGCGCCTCGGTCGGGTCGGGAGGCTCTGGACAGGACGCGAGGACCTCAGCGGCGTCGGCGGCGGGCCCGTGCCGCAACAGCGCGTGCGCCAGCGCCCGCCGCACGCGGTGCAGCGTGGGATCGATGGCGAGAACGCGCCGGTAGGCCTTCGTGGCCTCGGCGTCGTCCCCCAGCGCGTAGCAGGCGTCGCCATAACCGAGTTCAACGCCGAGGGGAGCATGCGCGCCGTGGGCCGCCCGAGCCTCGCCGTAGGCTCGACGGGCAGCCAAGGGGTCCCCGGCGACCGCGGCGACCAGCCCTCGCTTCTCCGCAACGGCGGCCGCGGGGCCGAACCAGCGAAAGAGTCGAGCTTGAGCCCAAGCAGCCTGCAGCCGAGGGGCATCTCCCGTGGCCAGGGCGCTCGCCAGGGCTCCCTCGAACCGACGAGCGCTCGCCGCCGCGAGGGCCGGCGCCGCCGCAAAGAGGACGATGAGCGGCG
>JALVDI010000523.1 GCA_027009115.1 Polyangiaceae bacterium
GAGCCGCCCCAGGGCTGAGCGCGACCGCAACCGAGAAGGCGGACCCTGCGGCGCCCGCGGACGAAGCCGAGGGAGGCCTCCCGTCACCGCCAGCTCCCGTGCTATGGGCCTGGGCATGTCGCGGGTCCGCGCGTTGCTGTTCGTCGCGCTCCTGGCCGGACTCGGCGCGTGGGCCGTCCCCCGCTTGCGCGTCGAAACGGAAATCACGGATTTCCTCCCCCGCGCGGAGAGTCGCCCGCTCGCCGAGCTCAGCGAAGCGCTCACTCGCTCGGACCTCAACCGCACCGTCACGCTGACCATCGAAGGACCGGACGCGGACACGGCAGCGGAGGCCGCCCGGGAGCTCGGAGAGCGGCTGCGAAATCGGTCCATCTTCGCCTGGGTCCGCTGGGGCCCCGACGAGGACCTCGATCGCGCATTCTACGAGGCGTATTTCCCCCACCGTCTCACCCTCTTCGAGGACACCTCACCGGCGCGGTTCACCGTCGACGCCTTGCGTCAGCGGGTACGGAGGCTCCGCCGCGAGCTCGCCGGGCCCACCGGTGCGTTCCTGCGCCGCATCGCGCCCGAGGACCCGTGGCTGCTCTTTCTGGAGCACATCGAACGGCTCCGCGCGCAACAGGGGGAGCTACGGATCCATCGCGGCACCTTCGTCACCGGCCCAGGCGACCGCTTCGGGGTCCTCCTCGCGGCGAGCAGGGCGTCTCCTTTCGACGGCGCGGCCTCGCGACGGCTCGAAGAGGCGATCGAAGAAGAGTTCGCGGCGGTCAATGCGGAGCACGGAGGCTCGCTGGAGCTGGAACAAGCGAGCGTCCACCGGCTGGCGCTCCGCTCGGAAGAGGCGATCCGGAAGGATGTCGAGCGTGTGTCGATCGCGGGCACCGTCGGCGTGATCCTGCTGCTGCTGCTGCTCTTTCGAAGCCCGCAGTACCTCGCGCTGGCGGCGCTGCCCCTCGGAGGAGGGATGGTGGCGGCGATCGCGGCGGTCTCTTTGAGCGGCGGGACGATTCACGGCCTCACCCTCGCCTTTGGGGCCACGCTCATCGGAGTCGCCATGGACTACGTGGCGCACCTGCTGAGCCACGATCACCTCGCGCGGCCACCGGGGGGCGACGCCGAAGCCACCGCGCGGCGCCTCTGGCCGGGCCTGGCCCTCGGCGCCGCGACCACCGTCGCGGGGCTGCTGGGCCTGGCGTGGACCTCTTTCCCGGGCATCCGGCAGATGGCGCTCTTCACCTCCGTCGGGGTCACCGCCGCCCTGGCCATCACGCGGTGGGTCCTACCGCCCCTGCTCCCAAAGCAACCTCGCACGACAGCGCTCCAGCGCGCCCTCGCGAGCCGAGCCCAGCGCGCGCTGGCGGTCCTTGCGACCCGGCGGCGGCAGCTCTGGGTCCTTCCGGCCGCGGGTGTGCTGGTGGCCCTCACGGGTGTCCCGCAGCTCCGCTGGCAAGACGACATCCGGGCGCTCAACCCGATGGATCCGGCCCTCGTCGCGGAAGACGAGCGGGTACGCGAACGGGTGGCGCGCATGGAGGCGGCCCGTTTCGTGGTGACCGTCGGCGAGGACCTCGACGCGGCCCTCGCGAAGAACGACCGCGTGTACGCCACCCTCCGCAGGGCACGGCGGGCCGGCGAGCTCGGCTCCTATCGTTCGCTGCATCCGCTCCTGGTATCGGTGGCGTGGCAGCGCGAGCGGCGCGAAGCGATCCCCGACGACGCCTGGGACCGGACGGCTCGAGCGCTGCAAGCGGAGGGGTTCGTGCCAGAGATGTTCGCGCCCTTCCGCGAGGCCTTGGCGGCGCCCTTCGACCCCCTGCGGCCGCGGGACCTGGAAGGCACGCCGCTCGCACAGCTCGCCGCGGCCCACTGGATGCCGCTCGGCTCGCAGGTCGCGGTGCTCACGTTTCTCCACGAGGTTCGCGACGCCCCGGCGCTCGCGGAACGGCTCGAAAGGGAGAGCGACGCGCTCCTCTTCGACCAGAACGCGTTCTTGCAATCGGCCTACGCGGGCTTTCGAACGAGCACGCTGCAGCTTGCCGTCGTCGGCCTCGGGCTCGTCTTCGCGCTGGTGCTGCTGCGGTATCGGCGCCTGAGGCTCTCGCTGGCGGCCTTTCTCCCGGCGCTGATCGCCGCCGGCGCGACCCTCGGGCTCCTCGGTTGGTTGGGGGTCGCGGCCAACCTCCTGCACGTCGTCGCGCTCCTGCTCGTGTTGAGCATGGGCGTGGACTACGGCGTGTTCATGGTGGAGACGGAGATGCACGGTGGCCAGGACGGAGCGGCCACCGTCGTCAGCCTGCTCACCTCCTGCCTGTCCACCGTCGCCTCCTTCGGCGCGCTGGCCCTGAGCGTCAACCCGGCGCTGCGGGCGATGGGCGTTACGGCGGCGCTCGGCGTGGTGTTCAGCCTCGTGTTGGCGCCGGCCGCTTGGATCCTCGCCCGCAGAGAATCCTCCTCCGCCCACCCTTGAGAGTGCGCACACGGCGTCTTTACGCCCGGTGCGAGGCACCCCAGGCTCGCCCGCAATGCGCTCGATGAGATGCCTTGCCGCCCTCGCCCTCACGCTGGCCTGCGGAGGGCGCGCGGCCCACGACACGACGACCTTGCCCCAGCGCGCGGCGAGCGCCGCGCCAGCAGCGACTCCGCGGCTCGACCGCCTGCGCTTCAATCAGCTCGCGCTGCGCCTCGATCTGCCGCTGTACTGGATCGCGGACAGCGACGGAGACGGCGAGCCGGATCCGAGCGAGGTCACGGCCCTCTCGTTCTACTCGGAGCCCGCGCCGCGCTGGGTCGAGGGCGACGCCTTCACGCCCGCGTTCCAGGAGGCCTTGAACCGCATCCGCGCCGAGGCGCGCGCGCCGGAGCCGGCGGACCCGCGCCTTCGACTGGTGCGCCAGGAGCTCGACTCGGTCGCGCCCACCCTGCTCGCGAGCGACCTGCGCGGACTTCCCGAGCCCCACAAGCGGTTCGCCCGGCACATGCTGCAGGTCGGCGCCCTCATCGACGCGCTCTACGCGCGCCAGGTGGGCATGACGGCCCTCGCCAGCCGCCTCCCCGACGACCCGGCGAGCCGAAGCCTGTTCCGTCGCAACTGGGGCCCCCGATGCAAGGCTCCCTCGACGGAGAACGAGCCCGCCTGCTCGGCGATCGAGGGCGCGCCTGCGCAGCCCGTCGACGTCTACCCTGCCGAGCTCCAAGGGCAGGATGAGTTCTGCGTCGCCCTCGAGCAGCGTCCCGACGCCGAGGGGCTGCTGGGTCCATTCACGGTCGTGCGCAGCCACGGGGACGAGCTCGTCGCGGTGCCTTACACGGATGTCTATGCGGATCAGATGCGGCCCATCGCCCAGGAGCTCGAGGCGGCCGCCGACGCCGTCGCCGACGACCCGAGCGAGGGGGCGCTCGTCGCGTACCTCCGAGCCGCCGCCAAGGCCTTCCGCGACAACGCCTGGGAACCCGCCGACGAGGCGTGGTCGAGGATGAACGCCCGCAACTCGAAGTGGTACGTACGCGTCGGCCCCGACGAGGTCTACTGGGACCCCTGCTCACACAAGGCCGGCTTCCACCTGACCCTCGCCCGCATCGACGAAGGCTCCCTCACCTGGCAGGACCGGCTCAACCCGCTGCAGCGCGACATGGAGGCCGCCCTGGCGAGGCTGGTTCCCGACGTGTACGCGCCGCGCGAGGTGTCGTTCCATATGCCCGACTTCATCGCGATCGTCGCGAACTTTGGCGACGACCGCGATCCCTTCGGCGCCACCATCGGCCAAAGCCTGCCAAACTGGGGGCCCGTCGCCGAAGAGGGTCGCGGGCGCACCGTCGCGATGACGAACCTCTACACGGACCCGGACAGCCTGGCCCGCCGACGAGGGACGGCGGCGTCGCTCCTGAGCGCGGAGGCGATGGACCTCTACACCGACGACTCCCAGCCAGGCCTCGTCGGAACCATCCTCCACGAAGCGACGCACAACCTCGGCCCCGCCAGCGAGTATCGGGTCGGGGGCAAGACCGACGAGGAGATCTTTGGTGGCGGGATGGCCTCGATGCTCGAGGAGCTCAAAGCGCAGAGCGGCGCGCTCTACTTCCTGAAGCTCCTGCGCGAGCGAGGCATCCTCGACGACCGCCAGGTCCAGCAGAGCTACGTCGATTCCCTGGTTTGGGCCCTCGGCCACATCTCGCGCGGCATGTATACGCCCTCGGGATGGCGCAAACCCTACAGCCAGCTGGCGGCAATTCAGGTCGGCTACCTGATGGACGCCGGCGCGCTCTCCTTCGACCCGGAGAGAGAAGCCGCCAACGGCGAGGACCGAGGCGCCTTCGCCATCGACGTCGAGCGCCTCCCCGCCGCCATCGACGAGATGATGCGCGAGGTGATGCGCATCAAGGCCGCCGGCGACGCGGACGCCGCCGAGGCGCTCGCACGCCGCTACGTCGACGGAGACGTCGTGCCCATGGCGCTCATCACCGAGCGCTTCCGCCGACAGCCGCAGGCCAGCTTCGTGTTCGCCATACGCTTGGACTGACAGGCGCGCGGCGCATGCCCTCTGCCGCCATCCTCTCCTCTCACCCCACGAATGCTCGGCATTCCTCGCCTCGCGAATGCGCCACCGGTTCCGCCCAGTCCACGGATCGATCGACGATCGCTGTTGAGATGGGCTGTAGAGTTCACTCATGCGAGCCGCACTCATCACCGATCTGACGGGCCCGGACGGAGTCGAAGTCCGGGAGATAGACGACCCGAGGCCCGGCGAGGGGCAGGTCGCCGTCGACGTCGCCGCCTGCGGCGTGAACTTCCCGGACCTACTGATGTCGCGAGGCCTCTACCAGTTCAGGCCGCCGCTACCCTTCGCGCCCGGAGGGGAGATCGCCGGCACGGTCGCTGCGGTGGGCGAGGGGGTGGAGGGCTTCGCCGTCGGCGACGCGGTCATGGCGCTGACCTTCGTCGGCGGTTTCGCGTCCCGGGTGGTCGTCGACGTCCAGCAACTGATGCACGTACCCGAGGGGATGGACCTCGAAACAGCCGGCGCCTTCGCCTTCACCTACGGGACCTCCTACCACGCTCTCGTTCAGCGTGCGCAGATCCAGCCGGGAGAGAGGCTTCTCGTCCTGGGCGCGGCCGGAGGCGTCGGCCTGGCGGCCGTAGAGATCGGCGCGGCCCTCGGAGCCGAAGTGATCGCCGCGGCGTCCACCGACGACAAGCTCGACCTCTGCGAGGCGCACGGGGCGACCGGGCGCATCGACTACGCCCGCGAGGATCTCAAGAAGGCCGCAAAGGCCCTGGGCGGAGTGGACGTGGTGTACGACCCGGTCGGCGGCCCCTACTCCGAGGCGGCCCTGCGAGCGCTGCGACCTGGCGGACGCCTCTTGGTCATCGGGTTCGCAGCGGGAGAGATCCCAGCAATCCGCCTGAACCTCGTGCTCCTCAAACGTTGTCAGATCGTCGGCGTCGCCTGGGGCTCCTGGGCCATGGAGCATCCCGACACCCACGCCGCCAACATGGAGGCGCTCTTCGCCCTCTGGCGCCGGGGCCGCCTCGCACCCCACGTCTCGGGTCGTTACCGCCTGGATGAAGCGGCCCAGGCGCTACGCGACATGGATGCGCGCAAGGTCCGCGGCAAGATCATCGTCGTCCCCTGAGCGAAAGGGCGCCCCAGGCCTCACCGCGTCGTCATCCGCCCCGACAGCCCGCCGAAAGACGTCTCCCTACGCCTCACAGCCAAGAGCTGCGGGATGGCTCTTGCCGCGACGCGCCCCCTACGAAACCGGCCGAGCGAGACCCGCCGAGCGGGGGCGATCCTGGCGGCTGCGGTTCGAACGCCCTACCCTCCAAGGCATGCGCCCCAACTCCCTGCCCGGCCTCCTTCGTCGCCTCGTCCTCCTCCGCTGGCAACGGCTGAGCCGACGAAGCCGCCTCGCCATCCTCGTCGGGGCCGCTGCCCTGGGCGCGGCCGCGATCGTCGGCGCCAGCACCTGCGCCTTCGGCGGCTGTCCCCTCCGCAGCGGCGGGTGTCCTGTCCGAAGCGGCTGCCCCTACTCGGCGCACGCTCAGCCGCCGCACGCGCCGGGCGCGGGCCTGACCGACGACGCCGACGTCGCGTGCCCCCACGCTCGGCAGGCCGGGACCGACTGAGACTCCCTCGCCCGCGCGGGCGAACGAGGTGAGCGACGCCTGCAAACCGGTCCAGAACCCGACGCTCGACGAGCGCCGAAGAGATCCCCGCGCGCCCCACTCCCACCGAGTAGCCGCGCGCCCACCGTCCGGACGAACCCGGACAGGCGCGGCAGGCTTTCCGTACCCCGGCAGCGGCGAGCAGCCCCACGTTCGCTCGTTTTTTCCAGGACTTGCGCATGCCTTCGAGACTCCGGGGCGACGGGCGCCGCCGACAGCTCTCGCCCACCGGCGCTGCTCCCTCGGTCCGCAGGCGCTATCACTGGCGGGCAGGAGGACCCATGAAGGCCGCCGACAGAATGAGGGAAGCGCTCGACGTGTGGACGGAAGACGAGGAACGTGCCCGCCGCAGCTCGGGGGTCGTGGTCCGTGGGAGCAAGCCGCCCCCGTCCCTACCCCACAACGCGGTCGTCCCCCCACCGCTCCCCAGCGAGAAGCTCGGCGGACGCGTGGCAGACCTGGAAGCCGACCTGGCCTACCTGATCGACGCGACGGACCGACGCCTCGGAGCCATCGAAGAACGGCAGCGCCGGCTCCTCGCGCTGGTCGCCGACCTCGAAGCGCGCATGGACAAGCTGACGACATGGGCGCTGCGCGCGCGGGATCAGCTCGCGGGCTGGAGCGCCGTGGACACCGCTCACCTGCAGGACCTCGATGGGAAACTGAAGAGCTTGCAGGAACGGGTGGATCTCGAGTTCGCGGCGATCGCCGAGCGCTTTGCGGAAGACCGCGCCCAACCGGCCACCGACCTCGGCCGCCTCTCCGCCCAGCTCGACGCACTCCTCGCAGAGGTGTCGATCTGGCGCGGCGAGCACGAATCGCTGCGTAAGGAGCTGCGGCGCCCGCTCACAGGTAGCGTTCGATGACGACCCAGCCGCGGTCCGTCTCGAAGGGCTCACGGACCTCGCCCACCTCGAGGGAAGCGACGGGTTTGCGCAGCCACCGAGGCAGCTCTGGCGGCGGCCTGACGCCCAGGTCGTGGCACTCGTCCGCAAAGCGACGACCGAGCATCGCGAAGTCGCTCTCGGGCATCGAAGCGCGCCGCTGAATGCTCCGCGCCCGGTCGAGGGCGGCGGTCTTCGTGCGCTGCACATCGGACCGCGCCCCCTCCGCTCCGCGCCACTGCACGAGGACGTAGCGGACCCCGACCGGGTGCGCCCGGCCCGGGACGGTATCCGCGTGAGAGGGGCGAGCGCTGGGCACCCGGCCGAGGGCGCGCTCGATGCGCAGCGCCAGCGCGCCCCGGTCGAGCTCGTGAACTCGCGAACCGTCGAGAAAGACGGCGCAAGCACTGTGGACTCCAAGCGAAACGGCCAGCTCCCGGTCGGCCTCGATAGCGTCCCGGTGCCGCTCGATGCGCAGCGCGTGCCGCAGGCTGTGGCGGTGCAAGCCGACGGCCTCCGCATGGGCCTCCAGGCGCTCGATGCTCGGAGCGCGCTTGCCCCGATGAAGCAGCTCTTGCAGCGCCCAGAACCCTTCGTCGCCGCGCTGGGCGAAGGCCTCGTGCGCCGCCTCCGCCACTCGCATCGAGACCTCCGTTTCGCCCGGGAGGCAACGAAAGCTGATGCGCACATCGTCGGAAAAGGCCTCGGCCAGATCCCGGAGCTCCCGCACCAGGCGCCGCGAGGAGGGATGCGCAAGATCCGCGAACACCAGGAGCGAGAGCGTGGGGTGCGCCGCGCCCAGGCTCGGAGCGATGCGCTCGGGAACGCGGCGCTGAGCGGCCGGGCGGATGGAACGGCGGACCTGCTCGCGATGGCCTCGGCCCCATGCGACGACGCCCGTCAACATGCTCGCGGCCCCGACGAGCAAGGGCGCAAGCCCCCCCGCGTCGAGGGCCACCAGCGTCGCCCCCACCGAAGCGACAGCCCCGCCGACCCCCAGCACCGCCAACGGCCAGAACGAACGCCGGGGAGGCGGAGGCGCGCTCGAAGCGGGCCGAAGGCTTGGCATGCGCGGCGCGAGGGAAGCCCGAGGCATCCGCACGACGAAGGGGGCGAGCGCTTCGCGCAGCT
>JALVDI010000524.1 GCA_027009115.1 Polyangiaceae bacterium
CCAGAAGAAGCAGCGCGAAGACGATGACGGTGTCGACGAAACGGGAACGAGAACGACGGGCCCGACGCCCGCCGATCCTCGGGGGGTCGGGGTGGACCCTCGCGCGCCGCGGCTTCGCCAGAACCGCGGGCGAGGTCGCAACCGAAGCCGAGCTACCCAAGGGGACTCTACCTCTATTTGTCGAGCAAGGACGCGCTCCCGCCCCAGGACCTCTCCGTGCGGCTCACGGCCGGGAGCACGCCTCTGCGCGCGTCGCGCCCCGAGAATGCTCAAGATTGTCTCGCCCGGCTGCACCGCGCATGGACACCTTCGGGACCGCGATCCATCGATACTGGGGTGGATTGTTAGGGGTGAAGACACGACCCATGACGCCTGCCGATTTCTCCATCCTGACCGCCCTGCACGCGAGGCTGCTTCGCCGCACGCTGGAGCTCCGATGAGCTCCCGTTCTCTCCTCTGGCTCGCGGCCACGCTCACCTTTGGCGGCTGCCTACCCCACCGTCGCGTCGCGTCGCCGGAGCCGGCGGTGACGCTGCCGGACCGCTTCGCCTCGAGGGAAGAGACGACAATCGGGGCGGCCGAGCGCGACGACCGCTGGTGGCTCCGTTACGACGACCCGACGCTCCACGCGCTGGTGGAGCAGGCGCTCGCGACCAACGTGAGCCTGCGCTCGGGCTTCGCCGCCATCGAGCACGCGCGGGCCCTCGAAGACCAGGCGCGCGCCGCCCAGCTCCCACGGGTCGCAGCGCAGGGCAGCGCCGGTTACAACCGGAGCATCACCGCCTTCGGCAGCGGCAACAGCTGGCGCCTGGACGCCTCCTTGCCCGTCTCCTACGAGGTGGACTTCTTTGCGCGGCATCGCGCCGGCCGACGCGCAGCGTCCGAAGATCGCTCGGCGAGCGAGCTCGACGCCGCAGCCCTCGCGATCAGCACCTCGGCACAGGTCGCCGAGGCCTGGTACGCGCTCGTGGAGGCGCGCCGTCGCAAGGCCGTGCTCGCGGAACAGCACCGCATCGACGAGACCTACCTCGAGTTGGTGCGCCTGCGCTTCGCCCGCGGCCTGGCCTCCGCCGTCGACGTCCACCAGCAGCGCCAACAGGTGGCCGGCTCCGCCGCCGAGCTCGAGGGGGTGGACGCGACGATCGAAGTCCTGCGGCAGCAGCTCGCCATCCTCCTGGGCACGCCGGCGGCCGAGCTGGGGCCGCTCCCGCAAGACGCCGAGTTCCCCGAGCTCGGTCCGTCCCCTGCGCCGGGCGTCCCGGCGAGCGCGGTGTGGGGGCGGCCCGACGTGCGCGCCGCGCAGCGTCGCGTGCAGGCCAGCGACTGGCGGGTCGGGGCGGCCATCGCCTCCCGACTGCCGACCGTCACCCTGAACCTCACCCCCGGCTACACCTGGAGTCGCAACGAGTTCTCCATCGCGGGCATGCCCCCACGCCCGACGACCACGCACGGCTGGACCCTCAACGCCGGCGCGAGCCTCAGCGTGCCGCTCTTCGATGGCTTCGCGGGGCGCGGCCGGGTGGACCAGCAGCGGGCCCTCCTGCAGCGGCAGGTCGAGGCGCTCGCGCAGACCGTCTTGACCGCCTTGCTCGAGGTCGAGAGCGCCATCGTGCAGGAGCGGCAGCAAGCGCGGACCGTCGCGCTCCTGGAGGCCCAGGCGGAGATCGCCGAGCAGACCCTTCAGAGCGCCCGCGACCGCTACCGCGCCGGCCTGAGCGACTTCCTCCCGGTGCTCGCGGCGCTGAAAGCTCAGCACGGCGTCGAGCTTCGCCTGTTGGCCGCCCGGCGCCAGCTCGTAAGCCGGCGCATCCAGCTTCACCGCGCCCTCGGCGGTGCCTGGGCCGAGGACCTCGGGCGACCCAACCCCACCCCACTCCGCGAAGGAGGCCGAGGATGAACGCCAGACCCGTCCTCAAGACCCTCCTGCCGGTCCTCGCGACGGCCGCGGGCGTCGCCGTGATGCTGGTGTTGGTCCGCACCAAACCGAGCCCGCCGCGTCAGGAGCGCGCGACCGAAGGGGTGCTCGTCACCACGCAAA
>JALVDI010000525.1 GCA_027009115.1 Polyangiaceae bacterium
CCCATAGAGAGCCAGCTGCCCACAGGCCGCGTCCACGTCGGCGCCACGCTGCCGACGAACGGTCGCAGTGACCCCCTGGCGGTGGATGCGCTCGCGGAAGCGGCGCACCCCATCGAGGGTCGGGGCACCCAGGGGGCTGTCGGGGATCGGGTTCATCGGGATGAGGTTGACCTTGGCCGGGATCCCACGGAGCAGCCGCACGAGCGCGTCAGCATCCGCAGGAGCGTCGTTGACCCCCTCGATGAGCGTGTACTCGATGGTGATGCGCCGCCGTTTGGGCAAAGGATAGCGCCGCAAACAAGCCATCAGCTCGGGGATGGAATGCTTGCGGTTGACGGGCATGATCGCCGAGCGGCGCTCGTCGGTCACCGCGTGCAGCGAGATGGCGAGCTGCACCTGGCCGTCGAAGTCCGCAGCGAGGCGATCGATCTGCGGCACGAGCCCGCTCGTCGAGACGGTCACTCGCCGCGTCGACAGGCCGATGCCGTCTGGATGCGTCAGGAGCACCAGGGCCCGCGCCACAGCGTCGTAGTTGTGCAGCGGCTCCCCCATGCCCATCAGCACGACGTTCCGGAGGCGCTCCCCCTGCCCGGCAGTCTCCAGACAGCCGCGCCCAAGCAACACCTGCGAGAGGATCTCGGCTGCCGAGAGATGACGCTGGAGCCCCGCGACGCCGGAGGCACAAAACACGCAGCCCATGGCGCAACCGACCTGACTGCTGATGCACTGGGTCACGACCGCCGAAGGTCGGAGGCCGGACGCCGAGTCGTCGCTCCGGTCGGCGTCGTCGACATCCGGGTCCCGCTCGAGCTGCGGGATCAGCACCGTCTCGACGTCTCGGCCGTCGCGCATGCGCACCAGGATCTTACGCGTCCGGTCTTCCGACAGGTGCTCCCTGGCGCTCTCGAGCGCCAAGCCGTCGAGCTCCTCGCCGAGCCGCTCGCGCAGGTCCTTGGGCAGGTTCGTCATGGCCTGCGGGGCCACCACGCCCCGGCGGTGAATCCAGTGGAAGACCTGCTTGCCACGAAACGGCTTGTGGCCCCACGCGGCGACCACCTCGGCCCACTCCTCGGGCAGGCGCTCGAGGGGGTGACTCGGCGGACGCAGGGCGCTGGCGTCGAGGGGCATCGGGCGGTCAGACGGCCACGCCGTGCTCGCGCAGGGCTTGGTTGAGGGAGGTCTTGCGGTCGGTGCTCTCCTTGCGCGTCCCGATGATGAGGGCGCAAGGCACCTGGTACTCGCCGGCGGGGAAGCGCTTCGGGCGCGTGCCGGGGATGACGACCGAGCGCGGGGGAACGAAACCACGCAGCTCCCGTGGCTCGGGCCCGGTGACGTCGACGATCGCGGTGGAGGAGGTAAGCACCACGTTCGCGCCCAAGACCGCCTCGCGACCGACACGCACCCCCTCCACGACGATCGCCCGCGAACCAACGAAGGCCCCGTCCTCGACGATGACCGGCGTCGCGCCGGGCGGCTCCAGCACACCGCCGATCCCAACCCCTCCCGCGAGGTGCACGTCGCGCCCGATCTGCGCGCAGCTACCGACCGTCGCCCAGGTGTCGACCATCGAGCCTGCGCCCACCCGGGCACCGAGGTTCACGTAGCCCGGCATGAGGATGGCCCCTGGCTCCAGGAAGCTACCGTAGCGCGCGACCCCCGGCGGCACGACCCGCACACCCTGCGCGTCGAGGTTCTTCTTGAGTGGGATCTTGTCATGGAACTCGAAGGGCCCGACCTCCATGCGCTCCATCGATCGCATGCCGAAGTAAAGGAGAATCGCCTGCTTGACCCAACCGTGGACCGTCCACTCGCCACCTTCGGTCTCCGGCGGGCTCGCGACCCGGAGCTCGCCGCGGTCCAGCCGCCGCAGCACCTCCTCGACGGCCTCGCGCACCTCGGGCTTCGCCCGCTCCTCCCGGTGGCGGTAGGCCCGCTCGATCACGCTCTGCAGCTCGCTCATGGCCTCGTTATGGCCCGCCCTTCGAGCCTGGGCCACACGACTCGGCGCCACGCGCGGCGGCTGACGTCGAGCTGC
>JALVDI010000526.1 GCA_027009115.1 Polyangiaceae bacterium
GTGGGTGCCCGGCCCCTCGTCGCTCGGGCTGCTGCCGTCGACGTTGCGGGTGGGCAGGTCGATGCGCAGCAGGTCGTTCGGCGGGACGGTGTAGAGCCGCACCCGCCGCTCGGCCGGGGCCCCGGGGCGCCCGTCGCTCTGGAAGAGCTGCACGGTGACGCCGACGTCGCTCGGGTTGGCCAGCACGACGGCGAACTGCTCGTCGGCCGGCGGGGTACCGCTCGAGAAGTTGGCGTACTCGTTGTCCAGGTCGACGACCATGTACTCGCAGCCGACGTTGCTGCGCTCCTCGGCCGCACGGGTGCAGGCATCGACGCAGGCGGCGGCCCGGCAGACCTGGCCCACCGGGCACGTCTCCTCGAGGGTCGAGTCGGTCCCGTCGCCGTTGCAGCGGCGCACCTGGTTGCCGTCGCAGAACGGAATGCCCGGCGTGCAGCTCCGGCAACCGAGCCCCGAGACGCACACGTCGGGCGCCTCGCAGGTCTCGACCAGCTCGCCCGGCATGCCGCCCTCGCAGCGATGCACCTCCTGGCCCACGCACACCGGCTCGCCCTCGGCGCAGGGCCCGGACGCCTCGGCCCCCCCGTCACCGCCGCCACCGCCGCCCGGGCGGGGCCTGCCACCGCCACATCCCGCCGCCACCACGGCCGACAGCCCCAGAAGCCACCACGGACCGAACGCACGCACCACACCACGCATCGCCACGACTCCTCGCCGGGAGCCTACTGCGTCGGCACGACGAATGCGACGGGGGCCCTCTTGGGCTCGACCTCGGGTCAGAAAGAGCCTGACCCCAGTGATGTGACTCGAGTGCTTCGGCTTCGACCCTTGGTCGAAGACCGATCGGAGGCCTCCAGTTGTAGCTTGCAACCGTTACGCGCAGGAGGACGGCCCATGATAAAGTCGCGCGTCGAGCCATCTTCGGGAGGGTAGACCGATGCGCGTGAGCCCTACGAGACGAGTGCTGGAACACCTGCTCGTCAACGACCTCCGCTCTCTGTGGAGGATCTTCCGCCCGCAGCACACCGTGCCCCGCCGCAAGGATGAATTGGTTCGTGGCATCGTTCGCTCGCTGCGCGGCGACGTCGAAGAACTGCTAGCAAGGCTCTCCCGAGAGCAACTACGGCGCGTCGTGGAATGGCTATGGGAAGAAGCCATTCCAGACGGAAGCGCCCGACTCGTCCATGTGAGCCGAGCCACCAGGGACGAACTGCGCCTGGCTGTTAGGACCTTACTGGAGGGCGACGTCCCTGAAGAAGGGCCATTCGTGGGTGGTCGCATCGAAGTGCGCTTCGATGCGAGTATCGAGGGCGACGAATGCAGTCCAGAAGAAGCGGGCATGCCTTCCACAGGCCTCATTGAGGAGGGCGAAGCCTCTTCGAAGGCCAACCTTCCCTCCTATGAAGTGATCCACCAAGGCAACCTGGAAGACGGCGAGCTGATGGAAGTCAATCTGGCTGACTTCCAGATCGAGGCGCAGCAGGCTTTGGACGAAGCACTGCTGTCCAACGGTCGGCAGGCCGGCATCCTCACGCTGCCCACTGGCGGCGGGAAGACGCTGACAACGGTGGACTGGCTGCTCACCCGCTTCATCGCCACAGGAAAACGGGTGCTTTGGCTGTGCCATCGCACCGAACTTCTGGACCACGCGCACCAGACGGTCCGGTCGCGTGCATGGCGCGCTTGGACGGTTTCTGAAAGGCGTAACTTCTCGGTGTCCCGCCTCGACGGAAAACGAAAGCACTACGGTGGAGACATCGTGCTTGCTTCAGTTCAAAGCGTCCAGAACGTGCCCATCCACAAGTTTAGAGTTCGCCGCGATCAGGAACGCCCCTTCGACGTCGTGGTGTGGGACGAAGCACACCGGGCGGCAGCGAAGGAGTGGAGCCGAATTCTGAAACGGTACCAGGATACTGGCTGCCTAGCGCTAGGCCTGACCGCGACCCCTTTCCGCAGGACCGACAAGGAAAGCGCTCGGCTGCTCAAGCTCTTCGGGGCTCGACACGAACCCCAGGAAGCCATTCTCTACGAGG
>JALVDI010000527.1 GCA_027009115.1 Polyangiaceae bacterium
CAGCGACCGCGAACGCGACGACCCCCAGGAGCGCGGCCAACCTGCGCCTCCCCTTGGCGGGCGGCCGCGCCTCGGCGAGATCCCACTCGATGGGGGGCTCGGGGGACGCCCTCGCCGCATCCGGGACGCTCGGAGCCGAGGGGCGCTCCGCCTCCTGGGACGTAGGGAGCGGAGCGGCCGCGCCTGCGGAAGCCTCGTCGGACGGGGGGGAGAGCCTCGCCCCCTCCACCTTCCGGAAGCTCTGACCAAAGGGCGTCGAGTCCACCATCGGACCGGAGCGCATGTCCGCGCCGAAGACCTCCTCGAGAAACTCGCTGAGCCGCCGCGCCGGGACGACCTCCTGCTCCTGCGCCAGCCATCGCTCGAGGGCGATCTGCAGATCCCCAGCGGTACCGAAGCGCTCGTCCGGCTGCTTCGCCAGAGCGGTCCGCACGATGCGATCGAGCTCCTCTGGAAGATCCGGGCGGTGCGTGCGGATCGACGGAACAGGCCCCTCGATGACGGCGCGCATCGTCTCGTACTGCGTCTTGCGGTGGTAGAGCGGCAGCCCCGTCAGCGCCTCGTAGAGCACGACGCCGAGGGCGAAGATGTCCGCGCGCCCATCGATGGGCTCCCCGAGACACTGCTGGGGCGACATGTAGGCGAACTTGCCCTTGACCT
Organism: Polyangiaceae bacterium; assembly: GCA_027009115.1. Classification (GTDB taxonomy): domain Bacteria; phylum Myxococcota_A; class Polyangia; order Polyangiales; family Houyiibacteriaceae; genus JALVDI01. The sequence continues at coordinate 661 of JALVDI010000527.1, forward strand.
GTCCGTCGCCGGTCTTGCTGTGCTGGATCGTCGCCTTCGCGATACCGAAGTCGAGAAGCTTCACCGCGCCGTCGTAGGACACCATGATGTTCTGCGGGCTCACGTCCCGGTGCACGACGCCGAGGGGCTGCCCTTCCTCGTCACACAGATGGTGCGCGTAATGAAGCGCGTCGGCGACCTGCGCGACGATCTTCACAGCGACCGGCGCTGGGATGCCGCCACGCTCCCGAGCCCTACGGATGAGCTTGCCCAGAGCGACGCCGTCCACCCACTCCATTGCGAGGAAGTAGCAGCCCTGCTCCCGCCCAAACTCGTAGATGTGCACGATCGACGGGTGGTTGAGACGCATCGCGAGGCGCGCCTCGTCGAAAAACATCCGGGTGAACGTCGGATCGTCGGCGACGTGGCCAAGGATGCGCTTGATGACCAGGTGCCGGTGACCGGCACCGGCCACGGACTCAGGCTCTCGGGCAAGGTAGATCTCGGCCATCCCGCCGACTGCCAGCCGCCCGAGGAGCTCGTAACGACCGAAGCGCGAGATCGCGGGCAGGTTCCAGACCGTCGAACGCTCGGTCGACACCCTCGCAGCATAACGCGCCCCCCCGGTCCTCGGAAGGCGGGGAAAGCGCGGAAGGATCGTTGGCGACGACCCCTGGGAGGGCTATCGTCGGGACGATGGCACTCCCGGTCCGCCTCACCCTCCTCGCCGGCGTGCTCCTCGCGTCGACCGCCGCCCGAGCCCAGTCGCCCTCCGTCGAGCTCGCCGAGATCCGGGAGCTCATCCTCCATGCGAGCTACGACGAGGCGATCGAGCGCGTCCGGGCGCTCCTGGAGCGGCCCGGCCTCGACGCCCAGTCTCACAACGTCGCCCTCGAGGTGCTCGCAACGGCCCACATCGCCAACCGCGACCAGACCAACGCCGACCGTGTGCTCGCCGAGCTCTACAGCCGCGACCCGGGGCACCGCCTGAGCGATCCCGACGCCAGCCCGGTCGTGCAGGCGGCGTTTCAGCGCGCCCGCGAGCGCCACCCCACCACCGTCGACGTCCGACTCGAACACGTCCCGCCGATCGTAGAGCGCCGCGAGTCGCCCCTCATCGAGGTCCGCGTCACCGAGGGCCGCGACGCCGTGGGCGAGGTTCGCCTCGCCTACCGCACGGGCGGTGCGCCGCGCTACGCCCGACTCGTGATGACCCTCGACGAAGACGGGGTTGCCCGCGGCCGCATCCCGCTCGTCGGGCCACCCGGGGCGGAACAGCGCGTCGAGTACTTCATCCTGGCGCTCGCGCCCTCGATGACCCCGCTGAGCCAGCTCGGCGACGAAGCCGAGCCCATGGAGCTCACCATCCCCGCCGAGCCGGCACGGGCCCGCACGCTGGAGGACTCGCCGCGGGCGCACACCGGCACGACTGAACCGGCGACGTCGAGCCCCTCGACCCGTTCCTCGACCTCGGCTTCGCAGGACGAAGGCAGCGGCTCCCGCTGGTGGGTCGGGCTCCTGGTCGGCGTCGCGGTCGCGGGCCTGGCCGCCGTCGGGAGCTACTACCTTCTTCGAGAAGAAGCACCCGACGGCTCCCTCGGCCACGCGACCCTGCGCTGAAGACACCACGGAAGAGGCGCCGCACGCTAGCGCGACCCCGCGCTGAGCTGAAGACGCCGGCAGCTCAAACCCTGCCGCCCGAGGCGGCCGTCCAGCCTACGCGGCCGCACTGAGAACTGGAAGAGCCTCTCCTCCACGTGACCTCCGAGACGGTCCGGGCTATGAGCGGCCCATGTTTCGCGGACGGATTCGCTCCATTCACTTCGTGGGCGTCGGCGGCGTCGGCATGAGCGGCATCGCCGAGGTGCTCCTGGAGGCAGGCTTCAACGTCACCGGCTCCGATCTCCGCGAGAACGACTACACCCGCCGCCTGGCCGAAAAGGGAGCTCACATCCGGCGCGGACATCGGGCCGAGCACGTCCAGGGCGCCGACGTGGTGGTGTTCTCCTCGGCGGTGCCGCCAACCAACCCCGAGCTGGTGGCGGCCCGCGCCGCGGGCATCCCGGTGATCCCTCGGGCCGAGATGCTCGGCGAGCTGATGCGGCTGAAAGACGGCATCGCCATCGCCGGCTCCCACGGCAAAACGACCACGACCTCGCTCGTGGCGACCGTGCTTCGAGACGCGGCGCTCGACCCCACGGTGGTCATCGGGGGCAAGCTCAACGCCCTGGGCTCCGGCGCCACCTCCGGCGCGGGCGACCTCCTGGTGGCCGAAGCGGACGAGTCCGACGGCTCGTTCCTCCACCTGACACCGGCCGTCGCGGTCATCACCAACATCGATCCCGAGCACCTCGATCACTACGGCGATCTCGAGGGCGTCAAGCGCGCCTTCGTGGCCTTCGCCAACCAGGTCCCGTTCTACGGCCTCGTCGTCGCCTGCCTCGACAGCCCCAACGTACAGGCCATCCTCCCACAGATCGACAAGCGCACAGCCACCTACGGGCTCGCGGCCCAAGCGGACTACCGAGCCCGGAACCCGCGGGTCGAAGGGCTGTCGTGCCGCTTCGAGGTGCTGCGCCGCGGTCAGCTGCTCGGAGAGCTCGAGATCCCGATGCCAGGGCTGCACAACGTCCTCAACGCCCTGGCCACGGTGACGGTGGCCGACGAGCTCCAGGTGCCGTGGGCGACCCTCCGCGACTCGCTGCGGACCTTCGGCGGCGTCCAGCGACGCTTCACGATCCAAGGCGAGCACGACCTCGGCGAGGGGGCGCCTGTCGTGGTGGTCGACGACTACGGCCACCACCCGGCGGAGGTCGAGGCCACCCTCGAAGCGGCGCAGCGCGCCTATGGGCGCAGACTCGTCGTCGCGTTCCAGCCCCACCGCTACTCCCGAACGCACCACTTGTTCGACGAGCTCACGCGAACCTTCAACCGCGCCGATGTGCTCTTCCTCTCGGACGTCTACGCAGCCGGCGAAGCGCCCATCGATGGGGCCACCTCCGAAGCGCTCGCCGCCGCCATCCGCGCCCACGGCCACCGCGACGTCACCCATGTCCCCGGCGTGGACGAGCTCCCGGCGGCGATCGCGGCCCGGCTGCGACCCGGAGACGTCGTCCTCACCCTCGGCGCCGGCGACATCACGCGCGTCGGGCCTGCCCTCCTCGCACACCTCCGCGCACGCTGAGCGACCGCGGCTTTTTGGACGAACAAGGGCGCGCGAGGGACAACCAGGGCGGTGCCCCCCCAGCGCAGAGCACGAACGCGGGCCTCCGCGGACCGACCCAAGAAGGCCCCACGGACCGAGGCGCGCCCACGGCGCAACCGGCGACTACGCCCCCCCGAACCGGAGCCGGTCGAAGCACACGCCACCACTCCCCTGGCGTCCGTGCCGCCGCCTCCTCGAACCGGCAAGCTCTGGCGGCGCCTGCGCGGCCCGCTCGTTGCCCTCCTGCAGGTCGCCGCACTCGGCGGGGCCGTGGCCGGAGCCGTGGCCGGCGGCCGGCTGCTGCGCGACTATCTGCACACCTCCCCCCACTTCGCCATCGCGTCGCTTCGCATCGACGGCAACGAGCGGATCGACGACGAAGCCCTCCTGGCGCACGCCGGAGTCTCCCTTGGCGACAACGTCTTCGCCCAGTCCCCAGAAGAGCTGCAGGCACGCCTCGAGGCCCATCCCTGGGTCGCGCGCGCGCGCGTCGAGCGACGGCTCCCGGGCACCCTCACGATCCACGTCGAGGAGCGGCGGGCGGTCGCCACTCTGGCCCTCGACGCAGAGCTCTACCTGATCGGCGACGACGGAACGCTCTTCAAGCCGCTGGAGGACGGCGACCCCTCGGACCTCCCGGTGGTTACCGGCATCGAGCGTCGGCGCTTCGTGCGCGACCGGCCCTACCGCACCTCGACCCTCGTCGAAATCGTCGCGCTCCTCCACGACTACCGGATGGCCGGTCTGTGGCGCCGAGAACCGATCGGGGAGATCCACCTGCGGCCCAACGACGACGTGGTCCTCTTCGTCGGCGACGACGGCATGGAGGTCCGCCTGGGGAAAGCCCCTTACCTCGCGAAGCTGCGCAAGCTGCGCCGCGTCCTCGATCGACTCGGGGACGAGCGCGCCCTCTACGTCTACCTCGACAACGTGCGGCGCCCCGACCGAGTCACGGTCCGACTCAAGGAAGTCCCCCTACCGGCCCTGGAGACCTCGGAGAACCCCCCAAGCCGGCGGCGAGCGCCCGAGAGCGAGAGCTGACCCGCCGGTGAACAAGCGCCGTCTCGAACGTGGCGCTCTCAGTCCCACGCGCAGCCGGCCTCGAAGACCAGGGGCCGCCGCTCGCGCATCCTCGGTGCCATCCCGAACCGCGGTGCATAGTAGACCCGACCGCGCAGCCCCGCCGCCTCACGCGGCTCCTCGCGCTCCTCCTCCCCTCCCCCAGGAGAGGGCGGGACCGGCTGCTTCTTCTCGGGCCAACGCAGCCACTCGCAGAGGTCGTCGACGATGGACGCCGCCGCGTCCGGTCGCCCGCGGCGGCGAGCCGCCTCGGCCATGGCACGCCGTCGGTTCGGGTCGCCGAGGAGCTCGTCGAGGGTCGAGGCGAGGCCGTGAACGCTCAGCTCGTCTTGGGGAATGCAGAGCGCCGCACCGTCGCGGGCGAGCGCCTCGGCGTTCTTGCGCTGGTGATCGTCGGCGGCGAAGGGATAGGGCACGAGGATCGATGGACGCCCGATGGCCTGTAGCTCCGCGAGCGTGGTGGCGCCCGCGCGAGCGATGACGATGGCGGCGGCGGCGTACGCGGCGGCCATGTCCTCGATGAAAGAGACGACCTCCGCCTCGACTCCCAGCTCGTGGTACCGCGCCTCGACGGCGTCGCGCATCGCCGCGCCGGTCTGATGAACGACCTTCAACCCCCGCCGGTCGACGGCACCGAGCGCCTGAGGCACCGTCTCGTTGAGCGCCTTGGCGCCCTGCGAGCCCCCCATGACCAGGAGGGTCTTCGCCCGCGCCTCGAAACCAACGGGGTCGACCGCCGCCCGCCGCGCCGCCTGCGCAAAGGAGCTCCGCACCGGATTGCCGAGCACCCTCGCACGACTGCCAAAACGCGGCGCGGTCTGCTCGTAAGTCAAGTAGGCGCGGCCCACGACGGGCGCGAGCATGCGGTTGGTGAGCCCGAGGTGAGCGTTCTGCTCCAGGAGCGCCGTGGGGAGCCCCACCGCCGCCGCCGCCGCCAGGATCGGACCGGAGGCGTACCCGCCCACGCCGAGAACGAGCTCGGCGCGGTGGCCGCGGACCACCCTGAGCGCGTGCCCCATCGCCCTGGGCAGCCGACCGAGGGAGCGGAGCAGCTCACCACCGCGCCGCCCTTTGAGCGGCGTCACTTCGAGGGCCTCGAAGGCCTCGCCCCGATCTGGGAGGAGCCGCGCCTCGAGACCCCGCTCCGTTCCGACGAAGAGCACATCGACGTCCAGCCGCCGGCGCAACTCCTCGACCACCGCGATCCCGGGAAAAAGGTGCCCCCCTGTCCCGCCGCCCGCCACGATGATTCTACGCGTCGTCATCCGACACTCCCTCCCGGGGCCACCACCCCGACCCCGACGCCCTTCGCCCGGCGTCGGTTCTGTTTGCTGCGCCGCCTCCGCGTGCGGCGCCCCGTCTCGTCGTTCGAGTCGGCCGGCGGATCCCCCGCCGCCTCGTCGGCCTCTTGCGTGGACCGCGCCCTCGACACATTCAGCAAGATCCCAACCGCCGCGCAGTTCACGAGGAGCGACGAGCCGCCGTAGCTGATGAAGGGCAGCACCAGGCCCTTCGTCGGCAGCAAGCCCATCGCAACAGCGAGGTTGGTAAAGGACTGCAGGCCGAGAAACATCGTGATGCCCACGGCGAGGTACGTCCCGTAGTCGTCGGCGGCCCCAGCGGCCGCACGCAAGCCCCGCCACACCACGAGCACGAAGGCGGCGATCAGCATCGCGACGCCCACGAAGCCGAGCTCCTCACCGACGATCGCGCTGATAAAGTCGGTGTGCGCCTCCGGCAGGTAGAACAGCTTCTGTCGGCTGTCGCCGAGGCCTACCCCGGTCACGCCGCCGGCGCCGAAGCTCATCAACGACTCGGCTACCTGGTAGCCGACGTCGTGCCGGTGCTCGAAGGGCGCGAGAAAGGCCCGGATGCGGTTCATCCGGTACTCGTTGCCGACCACCAGCAGATACGCGATCGGCAGCGCGACCAGCACGGCCCCCAGGAGGTAGCCGAGGCGTGCGCCGGCGGTGAAGAGCAGCACGAAGGTCAGCAGGGTGATCATCACGGCGCTGCCGAAGTCGGGCTGCTTCAGGCACAGCAGCGCGAGGATCCCCGCCATCAGAACATGGGGCAGGAAACCGATCTGGAAGCTACGGATGGACTCGCGCTTTTTCGACAGCGAGTACGCCAGCCAGAGGATGAGCGCGAGCTTCGCGATCTCCGCCGGCTGAATGTTGATAGGCCCCAGCTGAATCCAACGCGACGCGCCCCCGGCCGTCCGCCCGAACCCCAAGACCACGGCCAGGAGCAGCACCACCGCTCCGCCCAAAGGCACGTAGGTCAGCGGCCGGTAGCGGTGGTAGTCGACGCGCGCGATGCCCAACATGAGGACCAGTCCGACGACGGCGAACGCCGTCTGGCGAAAGAGAAAGCGGAAGGGATCGTCGTAGGTCCGAGACGCGAAGACGGCGCTCGCACTGAAAACCATCACGACGCCGAAAGCGACCAGGGCGACGACCACCGCCGTCAGCACCGGGTCCGCCGGGCCCACCACCGCGGGATAGCCGCGAGGGGCGCTCTCTCGTGGCCGTGGGGTCTGCGTCATCGCCCCGCCTCCAGCGCGTGGACCGCGCGCTTGAATGCCTCGCCCCGCTCCGCGTAAGAACGGTAGCGATCGAAGCTCGAGCAAGCGGGCGCGAGCACCACGCTGTCTCCGGGCCGGGCCAGGCGCAGCCCCTTGGCCACCGCGTCCTCCATGCTCGTGGCCCGCTCCCACGGGATCGCGTCACCGAGCGCCTCTTCGATGAGCGAAGCCGCCTCGCCCAGGGTCACGACGGCGCGTCCAAAGCGGCGCAGCGGATCGACGAGGGGCGCGTAGCTTCCACCCTTGTCCTTCCCGCCCGCCAGCAGCACCACGCGCCCTGGGCTCCCCACGAAGCCCCGGAGCGCAGCCACGGCCGCACCGACATTGGTGGCCTTGCTGTCGTCGAAGAACGTGACGCCGTTGACCTCCCGCACGTGCTCCATTCGGTGAGGCAGCCCGGGGAAGGTGCGCAGCACCTCGGCGATCTCCGCCGCCGGCACCCCGACGAGACCGGCCGCGAGAGCAGCGGCGCAGGCGTTGACCTGGTTGTGAACCCCTTGGAGGCGCAGCTCGGCGACCGGCACCCGCATCCCGCGGGCAGCGTCGACGACCGCCGCTCCGGCCTCAGCACCGACGAGCTCGACCTCGCCAC
>JALVDI010000528.1 GCA_027009115.1 Polyangiaceae bacterium
CCCCAACAGCGCGAGAGGGACGCGCTCCGGCAACTCGACCAGGCTCTCCGCTGCCGGCTGCTCGAGCATGGCAGCCGCGACGTTTCCTCCGGCGCCTCGGGCGGCCTCTCGGGCGGCTTCGAGGGGTCGGCGGACGACCTCGGGGGAGACGTGGGCATCGACCGCTGCGGCCCACTGCGCGACCTCCACGGCCACGGAGGCGTCGTCGCAGTAAACCGTCCAGGAGGGCATGGGGGGGCAGTGTAGCGCTCGTGGTACGTCTGTCCCAGCTTCTGTAGGCAACCTGTGCGTGGTACCTTTGGGCTGTGCTGGGGCGCGCGACGAAGTTGGGGCTGCTGTTCCTCGGGGTCGTCTGCACGACTTCGGTCCGCGCCCAGGCGGAGGATGGGGCCCCAGCGGCCGAAGGCACGGCGCCCGCCGAGGGCGCGAGCGCCGCGCAGGAGGCTCGACAGCACTTTCTTCGGGGGATGGAGCATTTCCAGGCGCGCCAGTACCGCGACGCCGTGCACGAGTTCCAGCTGGCCGCGCGTCTCGTGCCGAGCGCCGATCTCTGGTTCAACATCGCGCGAGCCTACGAGGAGATCGACGACGAGCAGTCGCTCCAACAGGCGGTGGAATACTACCGGCGATACCTTCGCGACCGCATGGATCCCCCCGACCGCACTCAGGTCGAGGCTCGCATCGGCGTCCTGGAGGAGCGCATCGAGGCGGCTCGCCAGGCCCGTCTGCGGCGACCCCGCACAGGGACGCTGCGTGTCCAGAGCAACCTGGCGGGGGCCACCGTGCGGATCGACGACGATTCCCTCGGCGAGACTCCGGTACCCGTCCCCGTTGAGCTGTCCCCCGGCGAGCACCCGCTCGAGGTCCAGCGGGAGGGCTATCTTCCCTTCCGCGCCCAGGTTCAGGTGGCCGCCGGCGTGAACACCACGGCCTACGCCGACCTCGTTCCGGAGACGCGCTACCGGGCGGTCCGGGGGCGGCGTATCTTCACCTGGATCATCGGGGCGCTGGGCGTGGGTGCTCTCGCGGCCAGCCTCGGATTCGGGGTCAAGGCTCGACGCCAGGCCCGTGACGCCGACTACGACGAGGGGCGCCGCCTCGCCCGCAGCAGCGACTACCTCTTGGGCACGGCCGCGGCTCTGGCCGTTGGCGCCGTGATCCTCTACTTCGTCGAGGGGCGGGCGATCGGGACCGAGCGTCTCGATGCGCCGGCCGAAGACGACGGGCAGGCTCGGGAAACGGCACGCCCTCGGGCGTTCTGAGCCTGGCGGCGTGCGCCTTGGGCGCGGCCGGCGTGCCCTGGCCGGGTACCCCCACGTGCGGACGGATCCGCCGGACGCATCCATCCCCGTCGCCCGTTCTTCGGTGCGTCCCGCGTGGAGGGAGCCGACGCGTGCATGCGGCTTGACCTGCGACCCGGCCCTTTGATACCTCTTCGGGGCCGGCGAATCCCATTTTCGGGGACTTTTCTGGTATAGCTGGAGTGGCTGGAGGGGCGCTTCGAGCCGACGTTCGGTTCGACGCTGCGGACAGGGCGAGGAGCGGGAACCGATGCGTCTGAAGATCATCGCGGGCAACCTCGTGGCAGTCCTTATCGTAGGGCTTGGCGCGTATTTCTACGTGAAGGCGGAGCTCGAAAAGAGCCTCGCGGCTCGGATCGATGCCGAGATTGACAACGATCATGTGCTCTTCGACCGCTCCTGGCGTCTCTCGGCGCTGGAGTTCGTCGACCAGGTCCGGGATCGGGCCGACACCCGCGAGGTCCGCGGGGTCTTCCGCGCCTTGGACGAGGACAGCCGGCGCGCGCGGGCCCACGAGCAGGCCAATTCGATCGCCGCGTGGTTTCAGGATCCGGCGCGGCAGCGCGGCGGCATGCCCGAGATCGTCGCCCTGACCGACGAGACGGGCCGTGTGTTGGCCCGAAACCAGGATCCCAACCGTATGAACGGCCGCTCGTTGGTCGCCGAGATCCCGACCATCCGGCAGGTGCTCGATGGGGACGCCGAGCACGACGCCTGGTTCAAGTCCGACGAGAGCAAGCTCTTGCAGGTCGCCATGGCGCCCGTCCGCAACGACGAGGGCGGGGTCATCGGCGTGCTCCTCGTCGGCTACGACATCTCGAATGGTCTCGCGCGGCGGGAGGCCGAGCTCTTGGGGCGCGAGGTCGCGTTCGTCACCGAGAGCGGCGTTTACAGCTCGTCGATGGATCAGGCCGTCGTCGCCGCGCTCCAGAGCAAGCTCGAGGGCGATCTCCAGAGCGGTTTGCAGGCCGCGCTCGCCGGCACCCCCAGCTCTCCGTTCGCCGCCGAGCTCGTTGGGCAGCAGTGGGTCGGCGTGCTGGCGCCGCTGCCGCAGACGCCCTCCAAGCCCATCGCCTTCGCCGTCCTTGGCAACAAGACCGCTGAGATGGCGCCGGCGGCGGTCGCCCAGGTGATCCTCGTCCTGATGGCGGTCGGTCTGCTCTTCGTCCTCGTTTATGGCTTCGCCATCGGTACCGCGTTCCTGCGGCCCCTCGAGGAGATCGAGGAGGGCGTCCTGACGGTCATCAACGGGCGTACCGACTTTCGCATCGACGTGGAGAGCGCCGAGTTTGGGGGCTTGGCCTATCGCATCAACCAGCTCATCAACGTCTTCACGGGCGTCGCTGAGACGGACGAGGACGGCCGCTCCGCTCCAGGGGCGGGCGGCTGGGACGGCGCGGCTGGGGCGGGTGCCTCGCCGGCCGCTGCTGCGCCTCCGGCCGCGGCTGCGGGTGACGGGGGCGGTGGCGGCGACGACGACCCGGCGCTCGCGGCGCAGCTCGCAGCAGAGCCCGAGGCGCAGTACGAGCAGCGCATCTACGACGAGTACGTGGCGGCCAAGCAGGCCGCCGGCGAGGACGTCTCGAACATCCCCAAGGATCGTTTCCTCGCGAGGCTCCGGAAGAACGCCGATGCGCTGACCAAGAAGCACGGCTGTCGGATGGTCCGTTTCCGCGTGGAGACCCGTGGCAGCCAGGTCATCCTTCGGCCGGTCATCATTCGCTGAGTCGCGCCGGGAGGCGCGGACTTCCGCCGGGATGCGCGGACCTCCATCGGGAGGCACGCACCGATTGGGGTGTGGGCGTTCGTTCGTGGCGCCTGCTTCGCGTTCGACGGCCGCGTGCCGGAGGTGTGAGGCTTGGCCTCGGGCGCGCACGGGTTTGTCCGCGGCGCCTGCCTCGTGTTCGACGGCCGCGTGCCGGAGGTGTGAGGCTTGGCCTCGGGCGCGCACGGGTTTGTCCGCGGCGCCTGCTTCGCGTTCGACGGCCGCGTGCCGGAGGTGTGAGGCTTGGCCTCGGGCGCGCACCTCACCGGGGCGCATCCACCGGGGCCCGTCCACGAGCTCGACCCGAGCGCTTCCTCCTCTGCTCGATGTCGGGGTAGCGTCCTTCGACGCCGCTCAACGCTCCGGTATCCTGGACGAGCCGGGGCCCAGCAGCACCCGCATGTTGCGGGACGCGCCTCGATCGGATCGCAGGGCACGGCGGCGCAGGCTCCGCGCGTGAGGCGCGGAGGGTTGAACGGGACGCGGTCCCCAGCTCAGCGCTTGCGGACCGTCTGCCCGTCGAGGACGTAGCCTTCCGGTAGCTGGGGCTGAACCTCGGCAGCGCGCTCACCAAGATCCCAGCCGTGCTCGATGAAGCCGTCAAGGATCTTGACTCGCACCCGAACGCCCTCTTCGGCAAGGAGAGCGTCGAGAAGCCGGTTTCGTGCCTCCGCGGCGTCGTGCTGACGGAGGATGGTCGAAACCGCATGGAAGCGCACGTTCTCGTTGGCGTCCTGAAGGAAGCGCTCGAGGGCGGAGCGGATGCGCGCATCCGTGTGGTCTTCGAGCTGCATGATCAGATCGATCTTCTTCTGCGGATCCCGCTCGTACTCGGTTCCCATCGCCGAGAGAAGCTCCAGCAGGTCTCCCACGAGCTGTTCGCCCTCCACGAGCTGTTGAAGCATGCGGACCGGCCAGGCGATGGCATCGCTCTTACGCAAGAAGGCACGCACGGGCTCGACGGCCGCTGGGCCCGCCGCGAGGATGCCCTTCATGGCCAGGTCCTTCTCGCTCTGGTCCGTGATGCTGGGATCGATGCGGAAGGTGAAGCGCTGCAGGAGCGCTTCGACCGCTTCGGGGGTCTTCTGCTCGCCGAGGTACTGGAGTGACTGCCAGCGGTCGGGGGCCTGGGCCTTCTTGTTGCCCGCCCGCCTGGCGTGCTTGTCGAACTTGCTGCCTCCGAAGATGTCGAACAGACCCATGTCGCCGTGGGGATGCCATATGGGCACGATGTTGGCCAGCGGCCGGTGCGCGCTCCGTTTTGGGGACCTCCGTCCCTACGAGGTGGAAGCCGAGCGCACGCGGGCGATGCCGCTGCGCACGCCGACGACATCTTCTTGGCCTTCGACTCGTCAGAAGGCGGCGACGAGTGCCTGGGCCATGGCCGCCCGGCGGATCGGGTCGTCGGGGCAAAAGGACATGGGGCTCGTCCGGCACGGTGCCAGCAGGCCCAGCCGGTGGGCCGCCTCCACCTCTCGGTACAGCGGGTGGCTCGGCGGCACGTCACCGAAGGTGGCGGTTGCCGGGGGCGTCAGATCGAGGGACGGGTCCAGGAGCTTCTTCACCCGCACCAGGAACGCCGCCGCGGCCATCCTGCTGATGTCCTCGTCCGGACAGAACTGGGGCGGGCTGTTGCTGCAGCCGGACGTCACGCCCCTCGCGCGGAGGATCTCGATCTCCCGCCGGCCCTCCGTCCCCAGGGGCACGTCCGTGAAGGTGGCCGTCCCCGGAATGGGAGCCGTCAGGCCCGCCATGCGGACCACGCCCACCGCGGCCACCCGCCGGGTCGTCGGCGCATCCGGCCGGAAGAAGACGCGCCAGCTCGTGCCCGTGCGGTCGAGCGACTCCCGGTCGGCCGCCCCCATCGCCCCCCGGAGCGCCACGAGGTTGATCTCCTTGTAGGCCGGATGCAGGGGGTCGCTCTGGATGTCCCAGTAGGGAACGATCACCGCGCCCTGTTCGAGCAGCTCCCGCTGGACCTCCCGGTAGTCCACGCTCCTCGGCTGAACGCCCCGCTCGACCGCCAGCGCGGCGATGGTTCCGGCCGCCTGGCCCACGATGAAGGCCACCGGCTGGAGCCTCGCCTGGGAGTTGCCGAAGCGGGAGGTGGACAGCAGCTTCCCGTTCGCTGGAAGCAGCCCGTCCACGCTCTCGGGAATGAAGATGCCGAAGGGCAACGGAAGGGGCGACGGGTACTTCATGAAGAAGTCCCGGAATCGGACGCCCCGCTCGATGTCCCCCTCGTTGTAGATGCCATCGATGGTACCGTCGTCCGTTCCATAGCAACGGTGGAAGTCCTGCGGGTGCTGCGTGTAGCCCAGGCTTTGCGGATGGATCTGGGTCTGCGCCGTGGCCACCACGTGTGTCGTGTTGAACGTGTCGACGCCCACGAGCCTCAAGCTTTCCCGGACGTAGGGACCCGGCGGCATATGCCGCTCCAGGGGCTTGAGCTCCTCCGGGATCTCGTCGCACAGGTTGGCTCCCGTGTTGTACGCCGTGTCGTAGTTCTCCTCCGTGGCCACCGACCAGTGGTCCCCGCCCTGCGCCGCCAGCTCCGTCTGGATGTAGTAGATGAACTGCAGCGTTTTGAGCTTGGCCTGGCAGTCGAGTCGGTGGCGCTCCGCCGCGTCCACGACCGCCCGGACCGTGTAGGGGTAGTCGTTGAACCAGTTGATCGAGGTCTTGACGATCAGGGACGGGTCGTCCGAATCGTAGCTCCCAGGGAGTTCGTAGCTCGGAAGCCCGCGATAGGCATTGTGCGTGTACAGGTTCTGCCGGTCCGAAAGTTGCGTGGGATTCGGCGTGACCACGCCGACCCCGGCGGCGAACCTCGGCCGGTTGTCCGCGTAAGTGTTGCCCGGAGCGCCCGGCGGCGGGGAGGCGATCCGCAGCTCGCTGGGTAGTTCGTCGTACCTCCGGATGATCGCGGTGTAGGTGATGTCCTGCACGCAAGCGTCCATGTCCATGTCAGCGCGCTCGTGAAGCCCCACCCGGTAGTTGGCCGGCGACAGTCGGATGACGTCGCCGTACTCCGAGGCGTCGAGCACCACCTGGGCCATGTAGTTCCTGCGGGATGTCCGCATGCCCTGGACCTGGTTTGCCGAGGCGTGGACCTCTTCCACCACCTCGCCCAGGTACACGTCCACGCCAGCGTCTCGCAGGTAGCCTTCGAAGATGGGCAGCGCCACATGCGGCTCGAAGCAGACGTGGTCGCTTCCGAAGAAGTACGAGTAGCACGTGTCGATGGACTTGCCCGCCGCATCGTAGACGGCGCGGATGTCGCGCTCGAACTCCCAGTACAGCCCGGTACGCGCCCAGACGTAGGCGTGTCCGTCCATGTTGGGCACGCCCGCAGCAATCTGGCCCCCCAGGTAGTCCAGCTCGTCCACCAGGGCGACTCGCAGCCCGCGGCGCCCGATCACCGTGGCGGCGGCGATGCCGCCCTCGGTCGCCCCGTAGACCACGACGTCGTAGCTCGCGGTCGGAAGGCCACCATCGGAGCCGCCATCGAAACCGCCTTCCGGGCTTGCGTCCCCGGGCACGCCCCCATCGTCCCCCGCGTCCCGCGCGGTTCCGTCGGGCACCGCCCCGTCCGATGCGTCCGGCCCGCCGTCGTGGTCCGGCTGCGGACTCGGGGCACAGGCCGAGAAGAGGAGCATCATTCCCAAGGAGAGCGCTGGACCCGTTGCACGCGGGCTCCTCCGCGCAACGGCTTCAATCGCTGCTCCTATCGTTGCGGGACCCGTTGCATGCGGGCTCCTGCCGCGGCTCCTTGTCCACCTACCCTTTGTGCGGGCTGTCCAGGTGCTTTCCGTCAAAACGAACTCCCTCGGTCTCCGATGCCTCCGCACGCTCATTGGGCAACGGGCGATGATGCTGTCAGCGCCACGTTACCTCAAATGTCCTCAGGAGGCGGCAAGGCCTGGGCCCTGACCGCCCAGCGGGCCGGGTCGTTGGGACAGAAGGATCTCAACCGCCGGCAAGATCGTCGAAGGCAAAGCGCTCAAGCATCTCGGCGGCCAGATCGACAGCGGCCAGATCGACATCCGGCTCCGATGGCCGTGTCCCGCGATGGAGCTGCGTTCGGCAGACCCACCGGAGCGGCCCCACCCACAAGAGGATCGTCGCTCCTCGATGAGCGGCCCCTTCGGAGAGTCTCAAACAAAAAGGGCGGCCTGGTCGGGCCGCCCTCTCTGGGAGTGTGCGTTGCGCTCGTGGGGATCAGTCGGTGATCTCGGGGGCCGTCGGCAGGTAGACCATCAGCCCCACCTGGAACATGTGCTGGAGCTTGAAGAAGCGATCGTCGCTGTCGATGGTCCCATCGGGGAAGTTCCCGTGAGGGTCGCCCGACTCGTCCGTGCCCGAGGTGTTCCAGCTGAAGGGCATGCCCCGCCAGTTGAGGTTGAGCCCAATGAAGTCGTTGAACATCATCGACAGCCCGATGCCGAACGTTGGTGCGATGGCCATCCGGCTAGTGCGGTCGTCCTGCGAGTCGATGAGGCAAGCGCTGTCGTTGACGGCGCAGTAGGTGATGTTCCCGCCCATGCCTGCCACCGTCGTCACATCGCTACGCTCCTCCACGCCCACGAACGCCAGGCCCAAGAAGATGTAGAGGTCGGTGTCGACAAAGAGCTTCTCAAAGATGGCGAGCTTGCCGCGGAGCGGGATGAACTCGAGCTGAAGCGCGGCCATCCAGGTCATGTTCGCCACCTGCTTGTCGAAGCCCTGCGCGCTCGGCAGGCTCAGGCGGTTGCGGTCCGTGGTCACGCCCTGCGACTCGATCTGGTTGGTGAGGTCCGTGTCGAGGCTCGCGAAGCCGTAGCCTCCCCAGACTCCCACGCCCAGCCAGTCGGTGAAGTAGTAGCCCAGGTGAAGGCCGCCGATGAGGGTGCGCTGGAACTCGTCCTGGAGCGTGAACGAGAAGTTCGGCTCGAGGACCACCCGCCCCCGGCGGTAGAGGCGCATCCGTCGCACCGCCGGCTGACCCGCCAGCGGGCCGGTGATCTGAATCTCTTGGGCGCGAGCCGTCG
>JALVDI010000529.1 GCA_027009115.1 Polyangiaceae bacterium
CGGTTTCAGGAGCCGAGCCGGCCTCGCCGCACGCGATCCCCCAGAGCACCAGCAGAGCCAGCCGCACGCCCCGATGATAGGCTGAGTCATGCGCACCGCGGCTCTCCTCTTGCTGTGGTTTGGCTGCGACGCGAGCGAGGCCCAGGCGCCGGCGTCCTCTCCCGCCGCGCCGCAGCCCGTGCCGGCTATGGCGCAGCCGGATCCGGGACCGCGTGCGCACGTGAAGCTCGTGACCTTCGGCCCCTTCCCCGCGGAGCTGCGGGCGGCCGTCGCCGAGGGGCTGCAGGCCGAGCT
The DNA here is from genome assembly GCA_027009115.1 of Polyangiaceae bacterium. Classification (GTDB taxonomy): domain Bacteria; phylum Myxococcota_A; class Polyangia; order Polyangiales; family Houyiibacteriaceae; genus JALVDI01. Next base: position 295 of record JALVDI010000529.1, read on the forward strand.
CCAGGTCGAGGTCGCCCGCCTCCCCCCGATGGATCTTCCCGCGGACGCTTACTACCCGCCGCGGCGGCGTTACCGCGCCGACAGGCTCCTCGACCACCTCCGCATGCACCTCGATGGCGAACCCTCGTCCGTGAAGGCGCTCGGGCTCACGACCGTCGACATCTCCACGTCGGCCCACGGGCACTCCGACTGGGGCGTCTTCGGGCTCGGTGACCTCGGCGGCCGCGCGAGTGTCATCAGCACCTTCCGGCTGCGCCGGCGCGCGCGCGACACCGAACATCTCCGCTTCCGAGTCGTGACCACCGCTATTCACGAGATCGGCCACACCCTCGGCCTGCCCCACTGCACCGAGGACCGCTGCGTGATGAACGACGCCCACGGGAGCATCGCGACGGTGGACCGCAGCACCGGCCACCTCGGGCCCGCGTGCCGCCGCCAGCTCGAGCGGCGGGCGCCGCGATCCCTCGGGGCCGTCCGGTGAGCGCTGTGGGATCGGGCGACGCGGCGACCGCGCCCGTGGAGCGCACCTTGGGGCTCCGGACGGCGACGCTCCTGGTCGTCGCCTCCATGATCGGCACCGGCGTGTTCACGACCACGGGGCTGCTCGTCGCGGACATCGGCTCGAGCGTGGCCGTCCTGTTGTGTTGGGGGGTCGGCGGTGTCGTCGCGTTGGGCGGCGCTCTGAGCTACGGCGAGCTCGTCGCGGCGCTGCCGACGAACGGTGGAGAGTACGCCCTGCTCGGTCGTATCTACCATCCGGCGCTCGGTTTCGCGGCGGGTTTCGTGTCGCTGCTCGTGGGCTTTGCCGCGCCGACCGCCGCGTCGGCCATCGCCTTCGGCGTGTACCTGCAGCGCGTCTTCCCCGGCGGTCCTCAGGGGTGGCCTCTGGCGGCGGGCGTCATCCTCGTGCTGCTCCTCGCGACCTTGCACGTGGCCACGGTGCGGCGCGCGACCCGTTTTCAGGATCTGATGACCGCCCTGAAGGTCGCGCTCATCGTCGTCTTCCTCATGGGCGCCATCGGCCGCGTCGAGCTCACCCACGTCGCCGGCGGCAAGCCATGGCGCGAGGCGATCCTCAGCGGACCCTTCGCCGTCGGCTTGGTGCTGGTGAGCTTCGCCTACACCGGCTGGAACGCCGCGGCCTACGTGGCCGGGGAGACGCGGGAGCCGAGCCGCAACCTCCCGCGCGCGCTGGCCTTCGGCACCGGCCTGGTGACGGTGCTCTACCTTGGGCTCAACCTCGTCTTCGTCGCCGCAGCGCCCGCGGATGCGTTGGCCGGCCGCGTCGATGTCGCGTATGTCGCGGCCGAGGCGCTCTTCGGCCCGGCCGCCGGCCGGCTGCTGAGCGCGCTGATCGCCCTGGGGCTCGTCAGCACCGTCGGTGCCCTCGTGATGACCGGCCCGCGGGTCGTCGAAGCGATGGGGCGCGACCACCCCCGACTGCGTCTCCTCGCGCAACGTCGAGCCGGTGGTGGGCCGATCGGGGCCACCGTGCTGCAGGCGGGCGCGGCGGTTGCCATGGCGCTGAGCGCGACCTTCGAGGCCCTTCTGGTCTACGTGGGGGTCTCGCTCTCGTTCTTTGCGGCGCTCGTGGCCGCCGGCGTCTTCGTGCTCCGCTTCCGGGAGCCCGAGCTCGCCCGCCCCTACCGCACCTGGGGGTACCCTTGGAGCACCCTCGCGTTCCTGCTGCTCAGCGCCTGGATGATCGCCCACTCGGTCCTGGAGCGCCCGGTCGTCGCCGCCTTCGCGGGCGCGACGGTGGCCTTCGGCCTGCTCGGCTGGCTCGCCCTCGGGCGCCGCTCCGTCGCTTGACCTACAACCAGACGTCCTTCGCGGACGCCTCGACTCCGACCTCGAGCAAGACGTGGTGCCGCCCTTTGCCCTTCCGGCGCCGCGGCACCTGCGCCGCGTTCACGAAGAGGCAGCCCTCGCGGCGCACGGTCCACTGCCGGCGCCCGCCTCCCCGAAGAGCGCGGTGCATGTGGCCGAACACCACGGCCCGAACGGGCTTGCCGGTCGCGTGGGCGTGGTCGAGGGCGGCGCGCAGGTCCGGGTCACCCCAATCCCCGCCGCCGCGACCGAAGTCGCGACCACAGATCGACGAAGGGGCCTCCCCAAGCCCCGCGGGGCCGTTGTGTCCCAGGACGACCAGTGGCGCCGTGGCTTGGTCGACGAGTCCACACAGGCGGCGCGCCGAATCGTCCATGTCCGCGACCCCGAAGGTTTCCTGCATGTAGCGCGGGTACGTCACCCGGGGGCCCCCGGCGCTGTGGGGCCGCGTCGCCAGGAGGCAGAGCCCGCCGAGGTCGTGGAGCTCGTAGCCCACCAGGACCACGGGCGCGAGCGCCTCCCGCAGCGCAGCGACCCGCTCGGCCATGCCGCCGTCCAGGAGGCCTCGGAGGAATCCGAGCGCGGGGACCACCTCGGCGGCGAGCTGGCCTTGGTCCACGGCGTCGTGGTTGCCCGGGATGAGCCACGCGGGCGTCTTCAGCGTTGCGATGCGCCGGGCGGTCGCCAGCCCTCCCTTGACGGTGTAGTTGGCGAGGTCCCCCACGAAGAGGACCCCGTCGTACCCCTGGGCGTCGAGGAGGGCCGAGTCCTGCTCGTCCCAGCGCTCGTGGACGTCGCCGACGATGGCCAGGCGCATCCTACCCCTCAGCCGCATCGTTCGCCGCGGACCACCCGCTCATCAGCGGACCTTGGTCGTGGCTTTGGCCATTTTCAGCACGCGCTGGAAGTGCTTCTTTTCGATGGGCATCACGCTCAGACGCATCCCCTTGCGGACCACCGGCATGTCCGCGAGCGCGGGCTCGGCCTTGAGGGCTGCGAGGGGGACGGGGGCCTCGAACTTCTCGACGAAGCCTACCTCCACGAGGTCCCAGCGGGGATCGTCGGGTTTGGACTTGGGATCGTAGTACGGGCTGTTCGGATCGAACTGATGCGGGTCCGGCCGCGCCTCGCCGACGACCTCCGCAAGACCCGCCACCCCGGGGGGCTTGGCGTTCGAGTGGTAGAAGAGCACGAGGTCGCCGCGCTTCATCTCGCGCATGAAATTGCGCGCCTGATAGTTTCGGACGCCCTCCCACTCGGCCCGACCGTCTCGCTCGAGATCGTCGATCGAGTAGACGTCGGGTTCGCTCTTCATCAGCCAATAGGCGCGCGCACGTTGGACCATCGCTCGACTCTACAGCACATCTCAACAGCGATCGTTCATCGGTCCGTGAACTGGCTGGGACCGGTGGCGCATCCGCGAGGCGAGGGAATGCCGAGCATTCTCGAGGTAAGAGGATGGCGGCGGAGGGCGTACGCAGGCCGCACAGCGGTGACGAGACTCAGCCCAGGCGTCCGGCCAGGTAGTCGTTGGTGAACCGGGCGCTTTCGTCGTAGTTCTTCTGGATCTCCTTGACGACGAAGTGCTCAAAGATGCCTCCGATGCCGAAGATCGTACAGCCAACGTTGAACTGCACGCATCGCCAGCAGCGATCGTCGCCCTTGGGTTCGACCGTCATGTGACCGTTGATCTTGATCTTGTTGGGGAACACGGCCGGGATGACGTCGAACTCGTAACGATGCTTCGCCGGGTCGTCCTCAGCATCGCGGTGCAGCTGCCCACGCTCTTCGAAGGAGACGCTCTCCCCCAGAGCCTTGACCAACACAGCCGGCGCGTCGACGACCGGTGTGATGTGGCTGCGTCGCTTGCCGCTTTCGGGGTCGTCCTCGAGGACCTCGTAGCCGTAGCCGAGGCGGTCGTACATCGCCTGGTTGAAGCCACCGAAGTGGATCTTCTCCCAGAACTCGGCAGGGGTGCAGTGAATCTCGTGCCGGCAGAGAAAGCTCTTCATCGCGGCCGGTCCTAGCACCCCGGAGAGGGGAGGTCACGCCACGGGGCCCGAGCCTGTCGAGGGAGAAAGGCGGGTTCCCCTTGAGTTATCATGAGCCGCGCCTTGCCGCCTGTCCGATATGACGAACCACCATCCGCGTCCCTGCCCTCGCTGCGGCGCCAGCACCGACAGCCTCAAAGCCTTCCGCCTTCCGCTCTTCCTTCTGTTCCTGGGGGTTGCCTGGAGCCTCAGGCACGGCACCGTCGTGGCCTGCCCGCGGTGCATGCGCCGGGAGCTTGGTCGGCTGACGCTGGTCAACCTCCTGCCGGCCAACATCCTCTGGCTCGTGCTGCTCTTGCCCTGGTACGGCGTCAGCGCGCTGCGCACCTTCAAGCGAGGGCACTCCCCCTCCCTCACCACCGGCTCGATCCCCGGCGGCTATCGCGACCCGGCCGCGCCGGCGGCCGCCCCTGTGGGCGAGGCCCCCGAGCCCTGGAACACCGACCCGGCGCTCGCTCCTTATGCGGACCCCTCGCGCCCAGGGGTCTTCGACGCGACCTTCCTCTACACCCACCGCGGATACCAGCGGGAGAGGCTCCCGGTGCGCTTGCTGCGGCGCGAGGGCGAGGTCTACCGGGCCCTCGTCCTCGAAGGCTCGCCCATCGAACCCGGGGTGCACCCGAACCTGGAGGTTTTCGTCCGGCCTTCGGCCATCCATCCCCCGCTCGTCTGGTTGCCGCCCGCGGCCCGCGACAACCTCCAAGGTTGGGAAGCGCGTTGCGACGCCTGCGGCTTCGACTTGGCCTTCGTTCCAGCCTTCGAGATCGCCCGCGCTCAGGGGCACCTGCAACCGGGCCGGGAGCCGCCGCAGTTGATGACCCAGTGCCCTTCTTGCGGCGGGCCGATGACTCTGACGCGCCGCGCGCTGCCGCTTCGGTTCGGCGCCGCGATCACCGGGGCCGCCCGACGCTGGCGCGCCGCCACCCTCGGCGCTCTCGGGCTCGCGCTGCTCCTGGTCGGCGTGGCCGGCGCGAGCTCGGAGAGGGCGGGAGTCGCGGCGACCTACCTGGCCACGTGGTTGGTCGGGTTTCCTCTCGGAGCCTGGCTGAGCGCCGATGGCGCCGCTCGCGAGAACAAGCCCTGGTACGTGCCTTTGCTCGTGGGCGTCGGAGTGGCCGTGGTGCTCTTCGCGCTGGCGCTCGTTTTCTTCGAGGCGATTTTTCCCGCGCTTTGACCCCGGCTCCTGACCGCTGACAGCCCTGGGTGCCCAGTTTCGGGGCACGGAGGTGCCCATGAAGCGGTCGCGGGCGCTCCCAAGTTCAGGGGGCCTTCTGCGTACAGGCCTGTGCCCCTTGGGGACCGCAGACTCGCCCTCGCCGCCCCCGCCGGAGTACCCTGGGCGGGTGCCCCCGCGGACCTCGAGCGAGTCGCTTCCGAGTCGGTTCGGACGTTACCGGATCTTCTCCAAGCTCGCGTCCGGCGGCATGGCTACGGTTTACCTCGCGCGAACCGAACACCGGAGCGGTTTCGAGAAGGTCGTCGCGCTCAAGGTGATCCACGACCATCTCGTGGGCGAGAACGCTTTCGTCGAGATGTTCCTGGACGAGGCGCGCCTCGCAGCGGGCATCGACCATCCAAACGTCTGCACCGTCTTCGACTTCGGGCAGGAGCAGGGCGTCTACTACCTGGCGATGGAGTATCTGCTCGGCGAGCCCATCAAGCGGATCGCGCGCATCATCGCGCGGCGAAAGGACAAGGAAGAGATCAAGCGGCTGCCCTGGTACGTAGCCCGCATCATCGCCGACGCGAGCGAGGGCCTCCATGCCGCCCACGAGTTGCGGGGCGCCGATGGCGAGCCGCTCGGTGTGGTTCACCGTGACGTCTCACCGGAGAATATCGTCGTCACCTACGACGGAGGCGTGAAGATCGTGGACTTCGGCGTCGCGAAGGCGGCCGAGCGCATCCACGAGACCAAGATAAGCAAGATCAAGGGCAAGTTCGCGTACGTCGCTCCCGAGCAGGTGCGCAACGAGGAGGTCGATCGGCGCGCCGATGTATGGGGGCTCGGCGTCTGTTTGTGGGAGGCGTTGACATTGCGCCGCCTCTTCCGCCGCGACAGCGACGCGGCGACGCTCTCGGCGGTCGTCTTCGACGACGTGCCCGCGCCCTCGGAGGTCAGCCCCTGGGTGCCGGCCGACCTTGACAAGATCGTCCTGCGCGCGCTGGCGCGTGATAGGGAGCAGCGCTACCGCACGGCCCGAGCCCTGGGCCAAGAGCTGCGCAAGTTCCTGACGATCTCCGGGATGACCATCGGAACAGCGGAGATCAGCGAGTGGATGGAGAGACTCTTCCCCCACGAGCGAGAGTCCCGGCTTCTCATCCTCCAGCAGGCTCGCCAGGGGAAGCCCTCCGACTCCTTTCCCGCGGTAACCGACGAGGGCTCCTACTCCGGGGAGACCTTGCCGTCGGTCTCGGCGCTTGTCTCGCCGGAAGAGGCTGCGGCGTTGCGGCGTGGGGTCTCCCTGGCCGACCTCGGGGCGGAGCTCGCGCGCTTCGAGCGCCGGGCCAGCGATGCGGTCGCGGGTCTCATCGCGCTCGACGTTTGCGATGTCCTTCAGGATCGTCCCGTCGCGGTGAGCGCCGAGCAGATTCGTCTTTCTGAGGACGGCCTCGTGTTGCTTTCACCGCCCCTCGATGCTTGTCGTGCGAGCGAAGCGGCCCGCAGCCTCGTCCGCGCGGTGAGGGCCCTCCCGACGGCCTCGGGGCCGATCTCCGAGCTGCTGCGCTCGGCCGAGTTCCGAAGCCCCTTGGAGCTTCACGCCGCCTTGGCGGAGGCCCTTCGCCCGATGGCTCGAGGCCAAGCGCGCAAAGAGCTCATCGAGCTGCTGAGCCCTGCGGGCGGCTCGACCTCGCCGGACGGTGCTGCATCCTCCACCACCGGGGTCGATCCTCTGGTGAAGTACGCCGAGGACACGACGGGCATCCAGACCCTCGGCACCGATCGCGGGGTCCTCGACCTGCCGCCCGACGACGATCTCGCTCGGGACATCAAGGGAGGCGGTGCGGGTCGTGCTTTGCTCGTCGTCCTGCTCCTGCTGGGCGCAGGGGCTGCGGCGCTTGCGCTGTCTCGCCCGACCTTGGTCCGGAGCTGGCTCGGGCTCGACGAGCCGGACACTGCGGCTGCGCCGGAACCCACCGAGCCGATCGAGCAGGAGCCGATCGCGGGGGAGCTCGTTCTTCACGTTTCGCCCCAGGACGCCCGCGTGCTCGTGTTCGAGGGGCGCGCCCCGGTGGATGTTGGGGACATTCCGGTCGGCGTCAGCCAACCGCTGGTCGCGATGCTCGAAGGGTACGCGGCGACCTGGGCGCAGGTGCCGGCGGACGCGCGCTGGGTCGACGGGCGCTTCGATTTGGCCGTGCCGCTGCTCGAAGAGGAGGCCTCGGCCCCGGAGCTCCCGCTGCCGACCGCTGCCCCCAGCGACGCTCCTCGGGGCACGGCGCACGTGGTGACCACTCCCCCCGGTGCGAAGATCTTCCGGCTGGTGGGCGTTGGGCCGGACGTGCGGGTGCGAGGTCTCGACACGGCTCGCGCCCAGGAGATCCTCGTGCTGCGCGAAGGGTACGAGCCCCACCGCGAGATCGTCTCGACCGGGAGCTGGGAGGACCCGGCACGGCCACGCGTCGAGCGACGCATCGAGCTGCGGGAACGATCGAGGCGCCCGGCGCGCCGCCAGCGAAGGCCCCGTCGCCCCTGACGCTCCGTCAGCGTTGAGTTGCCGCGAACAACCTTGCCCGACGAGCGCCTGGGTGTCCGCTGCGATCCGCCACTGTCGGTACAACGGGCCGTTGGAGCACATCTCGAGACCCCTCGTCGCCGCTTCGTGGCCTGCGGGTGCCTGGGGGCGTCATCCCCTCACCTCGACAAGACACGGCCTTCCCTCGGCTCGTCGCCGCGGCGCGGGTCGCACTCAGTCCACGGGGATCGACCGACGATGGTATCTTGAGATGCGGTTTGGACTCGCCGGGGCGCTCGACGCGCTCTTCGCCTCGCACCCATGGGTCGGACGGGGGTCTTGTGGAAGCCGGCGCTCGCCATGAGCGCGGGGGAAAGTAGGATTGACCAATGACGGAGGTTCATGTTTGGTCCGATATCGCTTGCCCCTGGTGCTACGTGGGCAAGCGGCGGCTGGAGGCGGCGATCGAGCGCTTCGGGCGCGACGTCGAGGTCGTCTGGCACGCTTTCGAGCTCGATCCGGCGTCGCCACCCGAGCAGGATCTCAGCGTTGCCTCGTACGCCGAACGCCTGGCTCGCAAGTACGAGGCTCCTCTCGCACACGCCGAGAGGATGATCGCCGAGATGACCGAGACGGCGCGGGGCGAAGGGCTCGCGTTCCGCTTCGATCGCATCCGGCCGGGCAATACCTTCGACGCACATCGCTTGCTTTGCTTCGCCCGGCTCCGAGGTCGGCAGGGCGCGCTGAAGGAGCGCTTCCTCCGCGGATACTTCTGCGAGGGCGCACGCATCGGTGACCACGCCACCCTCCTTCGCCTCGCCCAGGAGGTTGGCCTCGACGCCGGAGAAGTGGACGCGATCGTCCGCAGCGATGCCTACGCTGCGGAGGTGCGCCAGGACGAAGAGCGGGCGGCGTCGATGGGCGTGCGGGGTGTCCCGTTTTTCCTCGTGGGTCGCTTCGGGGTCTCCGGGGCTCAGTCTCCCCAGACGCTCTTGCAGGCGCTGGAGCGGGCCCAGGAGGAGTCCCGGTCCGAGGGGGACGAGGGCGCCACCTGTGGCCCCGGTGGGTGCGGCTGAGATGCCGCGCGTCAGTGGACGAACTGAGCGAAGAAGCGCCACATGGCTTGGCTGCCGTAGTCCGGCCAGACGTGTCCGCCGGGGTGCTGGCAGTAGTGGACCGGCGTCGTCGGGTCGCAGCCACCGTAGGCGACGCATTGGCTCGGATCGGGGGGCACGCCGGCGCCCACGTCCGCGCAACCTGCGCGCAGCCGCCAGAACTCGCGGAAGGGCTCCCGCCCGTCGAGCTCCTCATCGCCCAGGGTGATCCACGCGGCGGGTCGGCCCACGCAGTCGGTTTCGTCGAAATAGATCACCGCGCCCCCCGCCGCGAAGGCGCGGATGTCGGTGCGCCGGCAGCCGAGGACCCCCGAAAAGGAGCCGCCGCCGCTGAAGCCCATGGCGAAGGTCGCGGTTTCGTCGAGGCACAGCTCCTCGCGGACGAGGGCCAACACATGGTCGAAGTAAGCCAGCTCCTGCTCGATGCGGGCAGGCCATGTTTCGCGGGGCATGTCGTAGTCCCGCCACTTGCCATCGATCGCCTCGGCGATGACCAGGACGGCCTCCGTGCGAAGGACGTCGCGGATGTCCCGGACCCCGCTCGTCGCGTCCCAGTAGCTGGCGCTTCCGCCGTTGCCATGGAGCGCCAGCACGAGGGGCCAGGGGCGCGCGCCTCGGTAGCCGTCGGGGAGGCGCAGCACGAAGCGGCGCTCGCGGCCGCCCAGCGAGAAGGTGTTCGCTCCTTCCGGCAGCCCCGCTCCGGAGCGGCAGCCCGCCGTGCCGACCTCGGCGTCGACCCCCGCGTCTCCCCGGCCCTCGCCTGTGTCTCCGCCACCATCCAGGCCCCCGTCGCGACCCGCGTCTCTTCCGCCCGTGGTGCTGTCCCGGGGCCCGGCGTCCAACACGGCTCCGTCGACGCCCGTGCCGCTGCCGCCGCACGCGGTCGCGACCACCGAGACAAGCAGCAGCAGGGGCCGCTTCACCCCGCTCCCTCCAGGAGCTTCTCAAGCAGCGTGGCGACCTCCGTTGGCCGGAACGGTTTGGCCAGGAAGGCGTCCGCGTTGCTCCCGTCGTCGGTGTATCCGCTGGTCAGGACGATGGGGATGCTCCCATCCACTTGACGGAGCTCGTCCATGATTTGAGTCCCCGAGGCGCCCGGAAGTGTTCGATCGAGGATGACCGCTCGAAGGTCGCGCCGATGCTCTCGGAAGACCTGCAGCGCACGTTCGCCGTCCTCGGCTTCGACGACGTCGAATCCGAGGCGCTCCACGCTCAAGCGCAGGACGCGCCGCACCATGTCTTCATCGTCCACGACGAGGACCGTGCCCTCGCCACGCCACTCTTCCCCCCTCATAGGCTCCTCCTCCTGCGGCCCCGGTGCTGGGTCACCATAGCCGAAAGGCCGTGTCCCGAGGTTCTGTTTCTTTGTGGACCGCGAGTTGTCCCGCGGCGGCGCTCAAGCTCCGCGGGAGGAGCGAGGTTCGGGGCGACAGCCGAGATCGACCTCTATCCCGGCGTGGTCGCTGGCGCCGAGCGCGCGTCGGGTACGAAACGACGCGACGCGCCATTCTTCGGTCAGCCAGAAGCGGTCGAAGCGATAGCCCGGCAGGCCCGGCCGCGGCCACCACGTCGCGGCATGGGCGCGGGGTTCCCCGACCCGATGGAACGCGTCCTGGGCGCGAAAGCCGGTGCGCAGCACAGCCCACTCCCCCTGCCGGAGGTTGGTGTCGCCCCCGAACACCGCGGGGGTTGCTTCTTGGAGCCACCGGTCGACCTCGCGTGCCTGCGCGAGCCGGGCCTCGCGGCCGCTCCTCAGGCTCTCCAGATGCCCGGTGAGGAAGCGGCACGGTCGAGGTCCGTCGAGGTCCGCGACGAGGCAGCCACGGCGGAGCGCGCTGACCGTGAACGGGCGGAACTCGCATCGCCCCAGCCGGTAGGGCGGGCGCACCGCGAGCAGAAGGTAGTCCTCGCGGTCTTCGAGGGGTTGCGGGGGCCACATCTGGAAGCCGGCGGCTCGGAGGTGGCCGCGAAGGGCACTGTGGGCGTGGCGGGTGACCTCCTGAAACGCGAGCACGTGGGGCATCGCGGGGAGCGCGGCGCCCGCCATGGCCGAGCGCAGGTCCCCCCCGAGGAAGATCTCGACGCAGAGCCTTTCGATCCGGGCTCCGATGCGTCGGTGGTCGGTGCCGTCGATGTTCCAACTCAGGGCGCGCACGCAGGAGAGCCTACGGCGGTGCGTCACGGGTGCACGCCGGCGCTCTCGTAGCGCGGAGCGTTGGAGAGCCGAACGATGAGGGCGTCCTCTGCGGCCGGTCCCTGAGCAGCTTCGTTCCGCCCCCGCGAAGCTTCAGGCGTCCGGTCTCGTAGGCGCACCCGAGTGCGCGCTTGAACCGCGCTCATGGCCCGGCGAATTGCGCGGCCGGCGGCGTGTCCCTATCCTGATCGCATGCGCCTGGCAGCCCTCACGCTCCTGCTGACGGTTCTTGCTGCGGCTCCCGCGCAGGCCATGCGCTGCGGCACGCATCTGGTGGTCGAAGGAGACTCTCAAGAGCACGTCCTGCGTTCTTGCGGAGACCCGGTCGATCTCGCGTACCGCGTCGAAGAGGAGACCGTGCTCCAGAACATCGGCGGGGCCCTCTTTCGACAGACCCGAACCGTCACCATCGAAACGTGGGTCTACAACTTCGGGCCCTCCCGCTTCATGGAGCGGCTCGAACTGCGCGACGGCCGAGTGACGCGGATCGAGACTTTGGGCCGCGGCTATCGGATGCCGCGGACGGGCCACACCGGACGTCTGGTCCGCCTGCGTGATACCCGCGCGCAGGTCCTCGCCAAGTGGGGCGAACCCACCCGCCGCCAGCGTGAGCGCCAGCGGCAGACGAGCAGCGTATACGTGCCGAGCGGCGCCCTTGCCGTCGGCCGCGTTCGGCTCGTGGAGGTCGAATCCTGGACGTACGACTGGGGCCCGCGACGTTTCGTTCGTCGCGTGGTCTTCGAGGACGGGCTCGTGGTGCGCGTCGAGACCCTCAGCCGAGGCTCCTGAGCGGGCACCCCGCGAACCCTCACCCGTTGTCGTCGCTCACCGCTGCTTCGGGCGACCCATCGGACGACCCGTCGTGGTCGTTGGACGAGTCGCTCCGCTGTGCGACGAAGGACGCGAGCAGGAGCGCGACGAACAGCGCCGCCAAGAGGAAGATCGCCGGATCGAAGTCGCCCGAGCGCTGTAGCTTCGCGTAGAAGGCGTAGGAGAACCCGAGCACGATAGGCACGAGCGCCGCCCGCACCCAGAGGTGGCCGTTGCGGTTGAAGCTGTGTTGGGGGTTGTGCTTGGCCGCCTGGACCAGGTGGTCGTACATCAGCAGGAACACGAGGGAAGCGACGCCGATGGCGGCGAAGACCGACCACATCTCGTAGGGCGCGTAGGTGTCCCACAGCACTTGGCGGATCTCCCATACGTCCATCCCGGTCTGCTGGCCCAGGGCGTCGAGGACGGCGCCCCGATCGAGGGCGGCGATCGCCGAAGCGCTCATGCCCTCGTGCTCGAGGAGGTAGCGCTTGGCCAGGTTGATCTTGTCGCCGCCGGTCTCGTACATCGCGCCGGCCACGACGGAGCCGACGGACCAGCCGATGCCCACGGTCATGTTGACGTAGCCCATGTAGAGCCCCTGTTTTCCTCGTGGCGCGATGGAGGCCAGGTAGCGCATCTTCGTCGGGCTCGCCGACATCTCGCCGATGGAAAAAAGCGCGATGCAGCCGAGCGTCCACCAGCCGCTCGTGCTCATGCCGAGGCCATAGATGGCGACGGCGGAGATGCCGATGCCCAGGACGATCGCGGGCAGGGAGCGGACGAAGCCCGTGGCGTAACCGACCAGGAACGCCGTCAGCATGATCATCCCCGCGTTCAGATTGATCATCCACTCCTGAGGGAGGTTTCCGTCCGCCGTGCGGGGAACCCAGTCGCCCAGGGCGTCGGCGACGGCGCGGGAGTCCACCCAGTCGTCGATGAAGTTCGGGAGGATGTCGAAGAGCTGATAGAACATCAGCCAGAAGCCGGCGAAACACATCGTGAAGAAGAAGAGGCGCGGTTCGAGCAGCCCCAGCAGGGACTCCTTGAGCACCGCACCTGGCGTTCGCGTGTCCTCCTCGCCGTCGCGGGGCGGCTCGGCGAAGAAGAAGAGCGGGACGAAGTTGAACGCGATGCCCGCGGCGCACGCGAGGAACACGTACTCCCACTCGAGCACACGAAGGTAGCCGGCCAAGAGCGGACCGATGAATCCGCCCCAGTTCACCATCTGGTAGAACACGGACCAACCGAGGGAGGCGGCCTTCGACGGCATTTCGTGGGCGATCAGCCCCTGGAGTCCGGGCTTGAAGACCGCGGTACCGAGCGCGAGGAGCATCGCGCCGCTGAAGAAGACCGGGTAGACGCTGTCGGTCCCTGCGGCGCGGGCCTCGGCGAGGGGGACTCCGTCGAGGAGCTCGCTGAGCCGGATGCAGTAGCCCATCACGAGGTAGCCCACGATCTTCAAGACCGTCGCGACGGCGATGTTGAGCTTGAACCCATAGCGATCGGCGAAGCCGCCGGTGAAGATGGGAACGAAGCTCTGCACGACGGCCCAGAGCGCGTAGATGCTCCCCTTCTGGACATGCGTCAGCTCGGGCCCCCCTTCGCTGATCGCCAAGACCATGTAGACGGGCAGGACGACGCGGACGCCGTAGTAAGCGAAACGCTCGACGAGCTCCATCCAGTTGGCGATCCAGAAGACGCGCGAGAAGGAACGCAGCTGTTCGCCGAAGGGGGCGCGCGAGGGGGCCTCGCCTGCGGTGGGTGCGGCCATGGCGCGGACCCTAGCAGCCGCCGGGGCGATTGGGAGGCGCGGCGACTCGGTGGCGACTGGGTTCCCGGTTCAGGGCGCCGGCGCTCCAGGCAGGGTGTCGACGTCCGCGGGCGCCGCCAGCAGGAGCGCGGCCAGATCGCTTCGGCCACCCGCGTGCTCGCGCGCCGGTGGCGGTGACCCGGGCTGCGTGGCTTCCGCTGCGGTTTCCCCGAGCGCAGCGCCGACGCCGGGCTCGGTGTCGGGGCCGTCGAGGTCCGTGGGGGAGGCACCGGGGATCGCGGGGTGCGGGTCTTCGTTCCCAGGCCGAGTCGGCGTCCGGAGGGTGGCCGCGGCGTTCGCCGTTCGGAGGACGAGCTCGGTGAGCGAGACTGCGGTCGGGGTCGGTCCCGGCCCCCGGTCCCGCGCTCGTCGGTGGGCCGGAGTCCTCCCGACGCCCAGGGGCTCGTTTCGCGCGGGCTGCGTCCGCCCCCGACCCCATCGTTGCATACGTCCGGCGCCGGCTCGAGCTCGAGCCCGCAGCTTGCGTGCGAGCCGCGCCCAAGGGGCTCCCGTGCGCAGGGGCATCGTGGAGACGCCGCGCTTCCAGGCCCACGGGACCAAGAGCGTCCCCAGCAGGACGAGGAGCAACGTCGGCCACCCGCTTGGGTACGCGTCGCTCTTGCTCGCCTCGGGAATCGTCGGATCGGAGAGCTCCGCGTCGCCCAACACAGCGCTCGCGAGGGCCCGCGTTCGCTCGGAAGGGTCGTGCTCCAGGGCGTCGCGGTACGCTCGCGTATCCAGGACGCCTCGGGCGCGATCCGCTTCGGCTTCGAAGAGCGCGAGCCGCGCGCGCCAGGCTCCCGCGCTCGGTGCGTCGGGCGCGAGCCAGCAGGCTCGCCGCAGCAGACGAGGGTCCTCCAGGGCGGACGCCAGCTCCGCGTAGGCGGCTGCGACCTCCAAAGGGCGCGGCGGGCTGGGGGCGTCGCGCAGCAGCGCGTCGAGGAGCTCCTTGGCGCGCCCGGCCTCGCCCTCACGAAGCGCCCCTTGCGCCTCTTCGAGGCGGGCGGCATAGGGAGCCATGCGACGTTCGTCGAGCCCTTCGAAGAGCTCGCGCATCGTTCGGCGCCATCCCCAGCGGGTGTCGGGCCGCCGGCCAAGTTGCTTGCGGATCCCTTCGCGAAGTTGCCAGATGCCGTTGCGGCCGAAGCTCTCGAAGGCGGCGCGCGCAGCCTCGCGGATGCGTCGGTCCTCGTGGCCGACATACGAGAGGATCAGCGGCATCGTGTCCAGATCCTTCACTTCGGCGTAGGCGTCGATGACCTGAGCGAGGAGCTCCGGGTCCTCGATTCGCAGCGCATTGGCGGGGTCCTTCATGCCCAGCCGTTCGATGTGGCCGCGCGCCCACAGGCGCACGCCGCGATCGCGGTGCGCTCGCGCGAGGATGAGCCCAGGCAGCAGGCGCACCCCCATGCGGTGGACGACCCGCCGCTGCTCCCAGCGCCACATCTCGTTGGTCAGCGAGAAGATGTCTGCGATGCGCCGCTGTGCTTCCACGGTCCCGATGGCTTCGAGGGAACGCAGGAGCAGCAGGCGTTCGGCGGTGCGCCCCACCTCGCGGGAGCGCCGCTCTTCGAGCACCGGGAGGATGCCCGGGGCGATGTCGACCATGTCGTCGGCGCGGCGGCTGCCGACGGCGTGGCGAAAAGCGCGGAGCGCCTCGCGCCCGTCCTGGGCGGGTACGATCTGGCGCCGCGTACGCTCAATACGTTCGGCGATGGCCGGCAGGGCGCTCGGCGGAAGGTGAGACAGGCGCTCGTAGGCGGTCCGGCGCTTGGCGGCGTCGTCGGAGCGCAGGTCCGCGGCCCAGCCGACGATGTCGTCGACGCCGATCTCTTCTTGAGCCCAGGCTTCGGTCGGCGCGAAGCAGAGCGCCAGCGCGATCAGTGCTGCGCGATGCGGAAGTCCGAGAACTCCCCTGTGTAGCTTCGCCATTTGATGTCGACTCCGTCTACGCGGGCGGTTGCCGGCCCTTGCTGCGCCCAGGCGAGGAAGTCCTTGACGGCGTCCTCTTCGCCCTCGACGACCATCTCCACCGAACCGTCGGGGCGGTTCTTCACCCAGCCGGTGAGGCCGAGCTGGCGCGCCTCGCGCTGGGCCGTCGCTCGGTAGAAGACGCCCTGAACCCGACCGCGAACGACGAGATGGATGCGCTTGTGTCCCATGAAGGCTCCTTCGCTTCTATGTCCCCGCAGCGGGGGCAGGCAAGAATTCGACGAGCTCCCGGGCACCCACCCTTCGCCTCGCCTTTCCCCGTGCCCTCGCTATGATCGGCGGGCAATGGCAGACAAGCCCTACATCGGCGGCCAGGCGGTGATCGAAGGCGTCATGATGCGCTCTCCCGGCGGCCTCTCCATCGCCGTGCGGCGGCCCGACGGGACGCTCGCGGTTCACGAAGAGCCGTACCGCTCCCGCTTCGGCCAGAAGCTGTGGAAGCTCCCGGGCTTGCGCGGCGTGGCGACCCTCGTCGAGTCTCTGAGCATCGGGTTTCGAGCCCTCTCGTTCAGCGCCGAGCAGCAGATGACCGAGGAGGAGAAGGCGGAGGCTCAGGACGGAGGCAAGCTCGCGATGCTCCTGTCGACGCTCTTCGCGGTCGGTCTGTTCATCGCGCTGCCCCAATTGCTCGCGAGCGGCTCCGGCAAGCTCCTGGGCATCGACTTCGGCCTCTCCGACGCCGCCTACCACGGGGTCATCGGGGCCTTCAAGCTGCTCATCGTCTTCGTCTACCTCGTGGCAATCAGCCGCATCCCGGAGATTCGCCGCGTGTTTCAGTACCACGGCGCAGAGCACAAGACGATCAACGCCTACGAGAAGGAGCTCCCGCTCACCGTGGAGAACGTGCGCGCGCAGACCACCCTGCATCCGCGCTGTGGGACGACGTTCCTGGTCGTCGTTGTCCTCGTGTCGATCGTCGTCGGTTCCATCGCGGCTCCGCTCTTGCTCCCGAACGCCGAAGGGGTGCTCGGTTGGCTGTCCATCTTTGCTTTGCGTCTCGGCCTGCTCCCCGCGATTGCCGCCATCAGCTTCGAGCTCCAGCGGCTGAGCGCCCGCTTTGCCACGAAGGGGCCGCTGCGCATCTTCCTCTGGCCAGGCTTCCTCTTTCAGAAGATCTCCACGCGCGAACCAGACGACGACCAGATCGAGGTCGCGATCACAGCGATGGAGGCCGCGGTCTGGCGCGATCGCGTCGGCGCCACCGAGGTGTCCGACGACGGCCCGTTGGTGTTTCCCTCCTTCGAACGCTTTCTCGAGGCGCTTCCGGCTCTTCGTTCCAGCTGATGCTCCCCGTCGACAAGCTCGAATCGATCGAAGCGCGCTATCGGGAGATCGAAGACCTCCTGTGCCGCCCCGCGGTTACCACGGACGCACAGCGGCTCACCAAGCTCACCAAGGAGCGAGCGGAGCTTCAGGAGCTGGTCGAGGCGTTCCGCCGGCTGCGCGTCGTCCAGGACGAGATCGCCGAGAACAAGGCCGCTCTCAAGGACCCGGAGCTGCGTGAGCTGG
This sequence comes from Polyangiaceae bacterium, assembly GCA_027009115.1. GTDB lineage: Bacteria > Myxococcota_A > Polyangia > Polyangiales > Houyiibacteriaceae > JALVDI01. Next base: position 17,283 of record JALVDI010000529.1, read on the forward strand.
CCGAGGCGGAGCTCGCTGAGCTTGGCGCGGAGCGCGAGCAGCTCGAGCGGCGGATTCACTTGCTGCTGCTGCCCAAGGACCCGAACGACGCGCGGAACACGATCCTTGAGATCCGCGCCGGCACAGGGGGGGAGGAGGCGGCGCTCTTCGCCGCCGATCTCTTTCGCATGTACCAGCGCTTCGCCGAGTCCCGGGGATGGAGCGTCGAGGTGATCTCACTGAGCGCTGCGAGCGCCGGCGGGATCAAGGAAGTCATCGCGATGGTGCAAGGCAAGGACGTCTACTCGCATCTTCGTTTCGAGAGCGGCGTGCATCGGGTGCAGCGCGTGCCGGCGACGGAGAGTCAAGGTCGCATCCATACCTCGACGGCGACCGTTGCGGTTCTTCCTGAAGCTGACGACGTCGATGTGGCGATCGACGACAAAGACCTGAAGATCACCAAGACGGCTGCCAGCGGTGCCGGCGGACAGCACGTCAACACGACGAACTCGGCGATCAACCTCCTGCACGTTCCGACAGGGATCATGGTCCGCAGCGAGCAGGAGCGGTCCCAGCATCAGAACCTCGCCAAAGCGATGGCGATCTTGCGCGCCAAGCTGCTCGAAATCGCGGAGCGCGAGCAGGCCGACGCGATCCGGGATGAGCGCCGGAACATGGTGGGGACCGGGGACCGTTCCGAGAAGATCCGCACCTACAACTACCCCCAGAACCGCGTCACCGACCACCGCATCGGGCTGACCCTCCACAGTCTGGACAAGATCATCGACGGCGACATCGGTGCTCTCATCGAGGCCCTGCGGTCTGAACATCAGGCGCGGCAGCTCGAAGAGCAGTCACGGCCTTGAGCCCGCCCAGCGTGAACGTCCTTCCCTTGACGGTTTCCGCCAGGGCCCTAGATTGTCGAGCGGTCTAGTTTCGCAGCCCGTTGAAGCACCCCCCGTGCATGGACATCCTCACCACCGCGAGCCATCACGGTCCGTACTTCAACGGACTGTTCGGATCGATCGACACCACCAACGAAAAGAGCCCCCATGTCCATGGTCTTGCGGTACTCCGAGTGCCGCCTCCCCACGGAGTATGGTGCTTTCCAGGTCATCGCATACCGCGAAGAAGGAAACCCAAACGAGCATCTTGCCATCGTCCACGGCGATGTCGCGGGCAAGCGCGACGTGCTCGCCCGCGCTCACAGCGAGTGCTTCACCGGCGAGATTCTCCATTCCTTGAAGTGCGACTGCCGTGAGCAGCTCGATCTTGCCTTCCGGCGCATTGCGGAAGCGGACTGCGGGGTGGTCCTCTACCTACGCCAGGAGGGACGCGGCATCGGCCTGGGCGACAAGCTGCGCGTGTACGCGATGCAGCAGCAGGGTTACGACACCGTAGACGCCAACCGCGTGTTGGGTTTCAAAGACGACTTGCGCCGTTACGACATGGCGGCGGCGATGCTCGAGGACCTTGGCGTCGAATCCATCGCTTTGATGACCAACAACCCCGCGAAGGTCGAAGGGCTTCGACGCGACGGCGTCATCGTCACTCGCCGTGTCCCGCACCTCGTCGAGCCGCACGCCTTGAACCGCGGCTACCTCGAGACGAAGCGGGAGCGCATGGGGCATGTGTACGATCTACGCGACGCGATCCCCTCGGCGCGGCCCCTTGGCGTCTTCGATCCTTCGTCGATGCACGACGCCGAGTAGCTTGCACGGGCGGGTGCGCGCTTCACTCAGCTTCCGGACCCCCTGCGACCGAGGGTTCGGGTCACACAGCAGCGATCGCCTCGCCGCCCAGGGGTAGCGCCGCCTCGATCCGCGTCACCGGACGCGCTCGAGGAAGGCGCGCCGGAACTCCGGGGGGGCGTCGCCGGCGAACGCTACGGAGATCGCCCGCGCTCCGACCTGGCGCTCGCCCCGGGCGATCATGCAGCTCGGCTCGAGGTTCACGACGCAGCCTGCGGCGGTGGCGCCAAGGTGCTCGACGAGCGCGCTGGCGACGTTGCGAGCGACCTGCTCTTGGAGCGCGAGCCGCCGCGCGAAGCACTGCACGAGGCGCGCGATGGCGCCCAAACCGGCGAGCTTGCCGGTGGGAAGATAGGCGACGTGGGCCACGCCCGTCGAAGGCAAGAGATGGTGAGGACAGACCGTGGTCGTGGCGATGCCAGTGAGGATCACCAGATCCTCACTCGCGCTCGCGCAGGTGTCCCCGAGGATCGTGGCGGGGTCCATGCGATACCCGGAGAGAAGATCGTCATGGAAAGCCTGGGCGACCCGGGCGCCGGTCTGCTTCAGCTCCGGGTCGGCGCTCGGGTCCTGGCCGAGCGCCGTGAGGAACGCCTCGATCGCCTGCGCCGCTCGCTCAAGGTCCGCCGAGGCCATCTCGACTTAGCTCCACAGGACCCGGACGGCGCGGGGAAGCTCGGGCTGCCCGAGGACCTCGCAGCTGCCGCAGCCGACCGGGAAGTGGGCGGCGTCGTCGCAGCTCTGGCACTCCGAGATGACCGAGACCATCGACGCGAGCTCTTCCCGCAACTTGCGTAGCTTGGCGATTTTCTCGCGCATCGCATGGATCTGCCGGCTCAGGATCGCCGTGATCTCGCTGGCGGCTTCGTCGGGAGAGGCGAAGCGCGTCTTGAGTTCGAAAAGCTCCCGGATGTCCTGGATGGAGAGGCCGGCTTCGCGTAGGTCGAGAGCCAACTGGAGCTTCGCCAACTCCGAACGGGTGAAGAGCCGTCGACCGCCGCCGCTTCGCGTCTTTGGATGGATCAGACCCTCTTGCTCGTAAAAGCGGACCGTCCGCAAGGTGCTGTCGCTCAGCCGCGCCATGTCCCCGGTCGTCAACACGGCCTCGCGGGGGTCCGCGTCGTCGACGACCTGCAGGTTGGGGTTGGGAGGGGAGGCGCTCATGGGAGGGTGACGCGAGGAAACCCAAGCAATTTCATGGGTTATGCGTCAACTGGGTCTATAGGGACACGGACCGCTACGTCAAGGATGGTCGCCCGAACGGCTCACGCACGCAACCGACCCGGTCGGCGCCCGAGAAGGGGGGCGTCCTCGCAGGAGGACCCATTCCACCCAGGAGAGCACCATGAGCATCCGCGTACATGACGATATCAACATCCGCGCCACCCTCCCGCGAACCACGCCAGCGCCGGCCTCCGACCGCTTCCGCGAAGCGTTGGCCGACAGTGCGGCGGGCCTCCTCTCGGGCGTCGAGAGCGTCAGCGGGTTCTTGCCCGGCGGCAGCGCGCTCACGGCCGCCGTCCGTGGAGGGGCGAGCGCGGGAGGGGGGGCATCGCCTGAGGCGACGGGCAGCAGCGCCCCCGCCGAGGCGAGCATGAGCAGCGCGCTCCGAGACAACGCCAGCCAGACCCTCCAGCTCCTCGAGCTCCAGCAGCAGATGGCGATGGAGCAGCGCCAGTTCACCACCGTCTCCAACGTGATGAAGGCTCGGCACGACACCGCCAAGTCGGTCATCAACAACGTCCGATGACTGGTGTCTTGCAGCCAGCTACCGCCCTTCGTTACTCTCGCAGGAGACCGTCATGACTTCCCCCATCAAGCCTCCCGGCGGAGCGCCGCCACCACTGGCGCCGAACGAAGCTGCGCAGGGCTCGGGTCCCAAGGCGGCCGAGGGCTTCCGTGAGGCGCTGGATGTCGGCGCGCCGTCGGAGGTCTCCGAGGCATCGAACGCCAGCGGGACGGAAGCGCTCTCGGGCGTCGACTCCGTCGTCGCCGACCTGCGCGCGGGTCGCATCGACGCGACGGAGGCGGTCGAGCGGATCATCGCCGAGACCCTCCAAGGCCCCATGGCCTCGATGCTCGATGCGGCGGGGCGGTCGGAGCTCGAAGCGCATCTCCGTGCGACCCTCGAGGACGACCCGAATCTGCAAGCCTTGGTTCGAGACTTGGAGCGCTAGGAAGGAACGATCGCCATCGTGAACCGCTTCGTCATCGCTTGTGTGCTGGGCTCTTCATTCGCCATCGCTCCAGCGCGTGCATGGGCGCAGGAAGGAGCGAACGACGGACCCGTTGCGATGCAGCGGGTCTACGTCGTTGCGGCGGCGCTCGACCCTGAGCTCGAGGACGAAGCGGCCCGCGCGGCGGCGGCTGCGAGGGCGGCCCTGCGAGGCGTCCCTGGGGCCGACTGGGAGGCCGCAGACCAGCGCTTTCTCGGATACGACGACAACACCATGGCGCGGCTTCGCGAGGCGCGCGTTCAGCTCGAGGAGGGGCGGTCGGCCTACATCGACCTTCGTCTGGACGAGGCCGTGCAGTTGCTCTCGTCGGCCGTCGATGGTTTCAACCAGGCACTGTCGGCTCTGGAGGACCCGAGCGATCTCGGCAACGCGTTGCTCTACCTCGGAGCGGCTCAGGCGTTCAACGGCGACAACCGCGGTGCGACGGAGACGTTTCGGCGGCTTCGCGTCCAGATGCCTCACATCGTTCCTGATCCCAACGAGTTTCCCCCGGCGGTGGTGGCGCGATGGGAGGCTGCCGAGCCGCGCCGCACGGACGGACAGATCACCATCGAGAGCGATCCCTCGGGCGCGATTGCCTACGTCGACTTCATCCCCCGTGGGCTCACACCCGTGACGGTGGATGGGCTCGCTCGCGGTGAGCACTCGGTCCGCGTGACGTCGCCGGGCTCGACTCCTTATATCGAGAACACGACGCTCACTCGGCGCAGGCGTCAGCAGACCGTCAACGCCTTCCTCATGGCACACGAGGAGATGGAGGGGCTGCCGGAGGCGGTCGCCGGCATCGCCGGCCATTCGCTCCAAGTCGGCGACGGCGCGATCGCGGAGGTCGCTCGGCTCCTGGAGTTGGACAAGATCGGGGTGATCCGGGTCTCCTACGGGGACTCGCAGGACACCGTGAAGCTCGAGCTCGTGATGTTCGACGTCGCGTCGCAGCGGCGGCTCTTGCGGGGCGAGGTACAGGCGCCGCGAGCTTTTGGCGAGCTCGAGGCCGTCGTGCAGCGGTCCATCACTCAGGGGGTCGAGAATGTTCTCCGGCCGCGCGTGGGAGAGGACACCGAGGGGTTGCAGACCGAGACGGTGATCACCGGCCCCGAGCCGGCAGACGAAGACGACGACGCGCTGACCAAGAAGTGGTGGTTCTGGACGGCCATCGGCGGCGTCGTGGTGGTCGGGGCCGTCGTCGCCATCGTGGCCACGCAGGTGGGCGGAGACGACCTCGGCCAGGACCCAGGCGGCCAGGTGGTCTTCGAGTTCTGACGCCCCCGCCCGTGCCACTGCACCCTCGGATCGTCGTTGCCCTCGCGGTGCTCGTCGGCTGTGGCGACTGCGACCGGCGAGAGGGTCTACGTCCGCCCATCCAGCCACCGGAAGCAGAGCTCGAGCCCTTCGAGGTCGCGCCGGAGGACGTCTATCGCCCGGTCACGCCGTCTGCGCCCTCGGCCTCGGATCGCCGCTTCGTGGAGGCCTTTACCGAGGATACGGACTACGCCGGGCATCAGCCGGAGAGCGCGCGACGGCTCGTGTATCGAGCCTCGTTGCGGGTGCCCGTCAGCCTCGGCGTCGCGCCGGACTGGTTGCCGAAGCCTTCCGGCGAGCTCTACATCGACGTCTCCCGCGACCGGCTCCGAGCCCGTTTCGTTGGGAACGGGTGGCCGGTGGATCCCGGGTCGGAGGTTCGACTTCGGCGGGACGAGCCGGGCGTGTACGTGTTCGATGGAGAGGGCGGCCGACCGCTGGGCCCCGGCCAGTTGGCGCAGTGGTTCGAGGGGGGACGCCTGCGGTTTCAACCGAGCCTGCGGGTGCGGCCTCCGCCGCCTTCGGAGCAGTCCGGTCCGGGCGACCTGGTCTGTCGTCTGATCGCCGAGTGGACCAACACGCCGCCGGACGAGCAGATGCGGCGCTGTGGAGCGGGTGGCTCGCCCCCTGATTTCCGTGTCGGACTCTGGCGTGCCGAGCGGACCGCCGACGTCGCGGTGCGTCTGCCGCGCTCGGCGCTTCGGGCGGATCACGTGGACCCACCGAGACCCATCCCCAACCCTGCGAGTCGGGCGATCCTCGCCCCGGAGACGATGGCTCGGATCGAGCGCATCCGTGGTCCTCTGCAGCCACCGGCCGAGGACGCGCCCGCGGAGGGTCTGCAGGTGCTCAACCGAGGGCGCTCGCGGATGCTCGTGACTGTCCAGGGCACGCCCATCGGTTGGCTCGATCGCGGCGCCCGCGCTCACTTCGTCGGTCTCGCTCCAGGCACGTATCGCGTTGGCGCGATGCGCCCGTTCGGCCTGCAGTCCGCAGGGGGGCAAGCGACGGTCGTGCCGGGGCGGCTCGTGTTGCCGCGCTGGGTGCCGCGGGAGGAGTGAGGCCGTCAGCGAGCCTTGGACTGGCGCTCCTCGTAGGCGCGCCGGTACACATCCGACCCGTACTCGCGTCCCTC
>JALVDI010000530.1 GCA_027009115.1 Polyangiaceae bacterium
GACCCCGGTCGCCGAGTCGCCGACCGCATCCGGCAGCCGTGCGCTCCGTGACCCGGCACGAGCGCTGAGGGCTCCCAACGCTTCGACGTCAGGCCCTGGAACCGGACGCGACTGCCGGAACGGCAGCGCGAGCCCATCGCCGGACCACCTCCAACGCGCCCGTTCCCTCAGGCGCCGAACGCGCGGTGGCCAGGAGGGCCCGAACGTCCGCCTCTGAGCCCTGCGACCCTTTGACGGGAGGGTCGCGACCGGAAGAGGGTCCCCGTGCACGGCAAGCGCATCAGCGCTCGTGCGACCGGGATAGGCGCCCTCGACCGGCGCTCAGTCCTTCTTGTCGAGCTGCCGGTACTGAACCGCCTCGGCGAGGTCCGAAGCCTCGACCTGAGTGCGGCCGGCCAGGTCCGCAATGGTCCGACCGACCCGGAGGGCCTTGACGTAGGCGCGAGCGCTCAACTTCAACGCATCGACCGCACGGTCGAGCAGCTCCAGCGCCGCGGGCTCGACTCCTTCGAGCAGCCCGTCGAGGTCCCGCGGCGCCGGCCGCCTCGCGCGGTGCTCGTGCGCCTTCTGGACGCGGGCACGCACCAGCGACGACGCCTCCGCCCGAGGCCCCGTCCGCAGATCCCGGGGAGGCACCCGCGGCACCCGCACGTGGAGATCGAACCGGTCCAGCAGAGGCCCCGAGATGCGCGAGACGTAGCGTCGAATGCGGTCCGCCCCGCACATGCACTGACGCTCGGCGTCGCCGGCGTAGCCGCACGGGCACGGGTTCATCGCCGCGACGACGAGCGGGTCGGCCGGCATGCGCACGCGCTGGCGCGCCCTGGCGATGTCGATGCTGCCCGTCTCCATGGTCGTACGGAGCGTCTCGATGACGTCACGCCGAAACTCCGGGAGCTCGTCGAGAAAGAGGACCCCGCCGTGAGCCAGCGTGACCTCTCCGGGGTGGACGGGGTCGCCCCCGCCGACCATCGCAGCGGCACTCGCCGTGTGGTGTGGCGCCCGAAAGGGACGCACCCCCCGGCGCGGCAAAGGCAAACCCGCGGCGCTGGCGATGGTCGCGATCGCCAGGCTCTCCTCCTCGTCGGGAGCCGGCAGCAGCCCCGGGAGACGCCGAGCCATCATGGTCTTCCCTGCTCCGGGAGGGCCGATCATCAAGAGATGGTGGCGCCCTGCCGCGGCGATCTCGAGGGCCCGGCGCACCGTCGCCTGACCCCGCACCTCGGCCAGGTCGTGCGCGCAGGATGCCGCCTCACCGGCGGACGGGGTCGGCGACGGGAGCTCGCTCGTTCCATCGAGGTGCTCGACGACCTCGCGCAGCGTCCGCGCCAACCGGACGTCCACCGACGACACCAAGGCGGCCTCGGCGGCGTTGGCGGCTGGAACGATCGCGCGACGCAGCCCACGGCGTGCCGCGCTCCGAAGGTGCGGCAACACCCCTCGGATCGGTCGAAGCGCGCCGGCGAGGGAGAGCTCTCCCAGGATCAGGGTCTCGCCGAGCGCCTCGCTGCGGAGCAACCCGCAGCTCTCGAGGAGCGCGATGGCCACGGCCAGATCGTAGGATGCCCCCGTCTTGCGCAGGTCGCCCGGAGCAAGGTTGACGACGACCTTCCGGCTCGGGAACTCATAGCCCTGCGCCCCTAGCGCCGACTTCACCCGTACCCGGCTCTCCCGTACGCCGCGCTCGGGGAGCCCCACGACGTCGAAGGCAGGGAGCCCAGGCACGATGCGCGCTTCGACGAGCACCGGGTGCGCCTCGACTCCCACCAAACATCCGGCCTGCACCTGCATGCGCGAAGGCCCATTCAAAGGTCGTTCCGCCCGTCGTCCCAGGGGTTGTCGCGGGTTTGCGCCTGAATCGGCGGCGGACGAGCGGCGGACGACCGGCGGCCGCCACCCGCGGGGCCACCCCGGCGCGCTATGCTCGAGCTCGATGCCCCCGCCCCGCCCATGGCTCATCGCCCTCGTCGCGGGCACGGCGATGGCCGCCTGCGGCGAGGACGGGCCGGCGTGCGTCGA
>JALVDI010000531.1 GCA_027009115.1 Polyangiaceae bacterium
GCGCACACGACGGCCTCGCGCTGGACGGCGCCGGCGTCACACTGCGGGTCTCACTGGGTGACGCCTCTCTGGGGGACGCTGGAGGAGCGCAGCCCCCGACAACCTTCCTGGATGCACCGGCTTCCGTGACGCTCACGCGTGCGTGGGAGGAGCTCGACGCGGACCATGACGGCGTCCCCGATTCGGTGGAGCCGAGCGTGGGGATGGATCCGGCGGTCTCGGATGGGGCGGCGGACGTGGACGGCGATGGCCTGAACAATCGGGAGGAGTATCTCCATGGCACTCGGATCGATGTGGCCGACACGGATGGCGACGGGCTCGATGACGCCGAGGAGCGTAGCCTGGGTGCAGACGGTGAGGTCACGGACCCGGGCGTCGCCGACACGGACGGTGATGGAATCCCCGACGGAGCCGACTCGTTCCCGCTCGACGCGCTCGGCCGTGGGGCAGCCGTGTTTCCCGAGCCGGTCGTCGAGCTATCGGTGGACACGGTCCGTCTCGCGCCCAATGCGCCGCTGGCCGAGACGACCGTGTCCAACGCCGGCGCGGGTGAGCTGCGATTCGTCGCCTGGAGTGACGATCCCCGGCTCGTGGTGGCCTCGCCACCATGGCCGCGCAGTGGTCAACAAGGAGAGGCGCTCTCCCTCATGCTGGCGGCGAACGAGGTCCCCGCCGAGGATGTCACGGTGGGTGTGCACGTGATGGACCTGACGGGGCGTGAGCACGACGTGCGTACGTTGAGCGTCCTCGTTTCCGGAGCGGGATCGACGATGGACGCGGGCGTAGGCGACGCATCGATGGACGGCGGGGGCATGAGCGATGCAGCCGCCGGGGACGCCGGCATCGCGACCGAGTCCTCCGGCTGCGCTTGCCGGACGGCGCCGGGGACCGGGCCGGGCTGGCCGGGTTCGTGGCTCCTCACCGCGGGATGGACGGTCTCGTTCGCGCTGCGCCGCCGCCGGAGGCGTTTGAGGGCCGGCGGCTGACGAGGGAGCCCAGCTCAAGACCCCTCGTCGACGCTTCGTGGCCTGCGGGCACCCTCGGCCGCCGTTCTCTCAGCTCGATTCCTTGGGTCAAGCCTTCGACGCCGCATGGGTTTCCAACACCCGCCGCGAGGTCCGCAGGGACACCCGTCACGCCAGGAGATTGCGTCGGTTGCGGGCAAGCTGAGCCGCGCCCTACAAGGAAAACCGATGCCTCCCATCGCGCTCACCCTCGCCGGCTCGGATCCATCCGGGGGCGCCGGGCTCCAGGCCGACCTCAAGACCTTCCACCAGCACGGCGTTTACGGCACCAGCGTGGTGACGCTCCTGACGGTCCAGAACACCCAGCGCGTCTCGGCGGTGGAGGTGATGGACGCTCGCTTCGTGAGCGCGCAGCTCGAGGCCGTGCTCGAGGACGTGCCGCCGACCGCGGCCAAGGTTGGGGCCCTTGGCGACGCTGCGGTCCTGCGGGCCGTGACCCGGGCTGCGGCTCGTTTCGCGTTCCCCCTCGTGGTCGACCCGGTGATGATCAGCAAGCACGGAGCGGCGCTGATGGACGAAGACGCCCGGGCGCTTCTGCCGGCGCTGCTACGGCGCGCGACGCTGGTCACGCCCAACGCCCCGGAGGCGGCCGCGCTCTTGGGACGCGCGGTCACCGATCTGCCGTCGGCGCGTCGGGCGGCGACGGAGCTCGCCGCGCGCCTGGGCACCGCGGTGCTCCTCAAAGGGGGGCATCTCGGGGAGGCCGACGCTGTGGACGTGCTGGCGATCGCGGACGAGCGGATGGAGCTGCGGTCGCCGCGCGTCGACACCCACCACACCCACGGTACCGGCTGCACCTACTCCGCCGCGATCACCGCGCGCCTTGCGTGGGGCGAGCCGCTGCCGCAGGCGGTGCGCGGGGCCAAGGCCTGGCTGACCCAGGCGCTCCGCACGGCGCCAGGGATCGGCCGAGGGGTAGGGCCGCTCAACCATCTTCAGCCGCTGCTCACCTCCCGCGGCGCTCCCAACGGGGCTTCCGAGGACCCGTGAAATACGCCCCGCCTCGGGCTATGGTCCGCTCATGGTCCGATTCCTTTCGGTGCTGACGGTCTCCGTGTCTCTGCTCGGCTGCGCGGACCAGACCGCCATCGTCCTCGAGGTCACCTCGAGCGACCTGGACGTCCCGGCGGACATCGACCAGCTCCACTTCGTTGCCACCGGGGCCAGCGGTGTGATGGCGGATCGGACGACGGATCTTCCCGGCGGCTGGCCGCAGACCTTCGCGCTCCGCCCGGGCAACGCGGCCGCGGACGAAGCCGTCGACCTCCAGGTCGAGGGGCTCTTGGCGGGTCGCCGGCGCCTTCGCCGGGTGCTCCCGACGACGCGTTTCGTCCGTGGGCGCACCGTGACCCTCTCCGTGGAGCTCGAACGCGCCTGCCTCGACGTGGACTGTCCGGCAGGGGTGGACTGCCGTGCCGGGATGTGCGTTGGTGCGCAGCTCGACGCGGGCATGGACGGGGGCGCCGACGGGGGGATCGACGGAGGCTTGGACGCAGGCACGGATGCCGCTGTCGACGGAGGCTTCGACGCAGGCACGGATGCCGCGGTCGACGGAGGCTCGGACGGCGGCAGCGACGTGGGAACGGACGCGGAGACCGACAGCGGCGTCGACGACGCTGGCTTTGACGCGGGGCCGCCGGGCAACCTCATCCTTTCGGAGTACGTGGAAGGGACGGCGAACAACAAGGCGCTCGAGCTCGCGGCGCGGGGAGGTGTCGTAGACCTGTCCGCCTGCGAGCTGCGACGCTTCACGAACGGCGCGGCGACGGCCTCGGCCGTGATCGCTCTCGGCCCTTCCTCCCTCGCCGCCGGCAGCACCTTCGTCGTCTGCCACAGCTCGGCTGCGCCAGAGATCCTCGCTCGCTGCGATCTCATGACGGCCAGCGTCAACCACAACGGCGACGACGCCTACGAGCTCGTGTGCGACGGCACGGTGGTGGACTCCTTCGGCCGCGTGGGTGAGGACCCGGGCGCCGCCTGGACCGCCGGGGGCGTGACTACCCGGGACGCGACTCTCCGGCGCAAGTGCGCCGTCACCAGCGGCGACGCCGATGCGTCGGACCCTTTCGACCCGTCCGTCCAGTGGGACGCCTTTCCGACCGACGAGTTCACGGGGCTGGGGGCGCACTGCTCGTAGGTGTCCTCCGCCTGGGGGAGTCGTGCCCTCTGCGTGCTACACTTTGGGTATGACGACGGTCACCGAGGCAGCCAAGCGCATCCTCAGCGACGACGACGCGTCAGCCCTCGAGGCGGGGGACCTTGCTCGCCTCTGCGCCGATCCGCTCCTGGCGCAGCGTTTTGCGCGCCGCCTCGCGCGCCTGGCTCGGGAGGTGGCGCCCGGGCGCGACTGGAGCCCCGAGGACCTGCGGGACGTGCTGGAGGTCGCGGTTCACGGCACGCCCCAGCAGTCGGCGCGCGTGCTCGAAGGGCGTTACTTCCGTCGCCGGCTGCGGGAGCAGATCAACCTCGCCGACCGTTACGGGGACACCTTCGCGGTCGTGGTCATCACGGTGGCCGAAGGCCTCGAGCAGTCCGTGCACTCGAGCGTGCTCGACGCGGTCACCGAGCGGCTGCGCCGGACCGACATGATCTTCCTCTACCGCCGGCGTTTCGCGCTCGTGCTGCCGCGCATGCGGCAGTCGGCCCTCGAGCCTCTCATCGCTCGCGTGCGCGAGCTCGTGGCGGTCGGTGCGGGACCGGACGCGATCGCCTCGGTCGCGTCCCTCGTCTACCCCGACCCCGAGTTTTCGGACGGTGCGCAGGTTCTCGACTGGGCAGAGGACCGCTTGCGCTGACGAGCGCGTCCCGCGAGGGCTTTCACGATGACGACCCAGACCGAGCGGCGCGCCCCCTACCTCGATGCCGAGGCCGTGTTCCGAGCCTTCGTGCAGAACGCAAACCTGCTCGTGGGCCAGCGGCGTACGGCCCTCGCCGCACCCAAGGAGGCGTCGGCGATCGAGGCGTCCGTGACCGCTCCGATCTCCCTCGCATCCGTCTCCCTCGAAGATCGTAGGGGTACCGCGGTGGGGCCTCCGCCGCCCGGTCTGGCCCACGCCATGGCGTCGCTCTCGGAAGGGGGCGTCGACGCGCCGTTGGCTGCCGCGCCGCCCGGGCATGAGGTCCCCGGGGACGAGGCGGAGCCGATCGAGCTGGTGCGGCGCACCGACCGCCCGCCACCGGCAGGCCCCGAGGGGGCGCCGGAGCACGCCGGCCGGTGGGTGCCCGACGTCCGTTCCGTCGCGCCGCCGCCGCAGCCGGTGCCGGAGCGCAGCGAGAGCGGCGAGGTGCCGCCACGACAGCTCGAGCGCCTCCTCAGCGACATGGGGGTGCTGCTGCGCTATGGGCATGCCGGCGAGGTCGAGCGACGACTCCGGCAGCTCCTGGCCGAGTACCCCAGGGACCTGCTCCTGCTGAGGCGCGTCGCGGAATTTCATCTCCAGGTGGGCAACGAGGAGGCGGCCAAAGCCTGCCTCTTTCGTCTGGCCAAGGCTCTCTTCGGGCGCCGCAACGTCCCTGGGATGAGGGCGGCGCTGGAGCAGGTGCTCGTCCTCGACCCGCACGACGAGCGCGCTCAGCGGCTGCTGGCCTTGCTCGAGCGCCGGGAGGCCTGAGCAGCCTCTCCGTGCGCCTCACGGCCGAGCGCACGCTCCAGCGCGGCGCGTCGACAATCGTCGAGATTTCCTCGCCCGACCACCTCACGCAGGGGGCACCTTCGCGACCGCGGTCACCCTCGGTGCGGGGGCGGACTGCGGAGGCCGCAGGGGCCTGGGTCCGGGCCGCGCAACAAGTGTCGCCGGCGACACCTTGCCCCCGAGGGGGCGCCTTGGATATACGTGCGCATCGCTGAACGGCAGTACAGCCCTCGGCCCTCCACTCCATGGCCACACGACGGAAAAAGAAGCCCAAGCAGACCGAATTGCCGCTGGCGCCTTTCGAGGACGCCAGCCTCGCCGACGAGCTCCAGCGGCGGTACCTGAGCTACGCGCTCTCGGTCATCACCAGCCGGGCGCTGCCCGATGTCCGGGACGGTCTCAAGCCGGTTCAGCGACGGATCCTCTACAGCATGTGGAACGAGCTTCGGCTGCGGAGCGACGCGAAGTACCGCAAGAGCGCGGCCATCGTGGGCGACGTGATGGGCAAGTTCCACCCGCATGGCGACAGCGCGATCTACGACGCCATGGTTCGCATGGCCCAGGACTTCAGCATGCGGGCGCCGCTGATCGACGGCCGAGGCAACTTCGGCTCGCCGGACGGCGATTCGCCGGCGGCGATGCGCTATACGGAGGCGCGCCTGGCCAAGCTCGCCGACGAGCTGCTCGGCGAGCTGGGCAAGAAGACCGTCGCCTTCCGGCCGAACTACGACGGCACCAAGTTCGAGCCGGTGGTCTTGCCGGCGCGCTACCCGAACCTGCTCGTCAACGGGGTGCAGGGCATCGCCGTGGGCATGGCGACCTCGATTCCGCCGCACAACTTCGGTGAGGTGGTGGCGGCCGCGATCCGCCTGATCGACGCGCCAGACCTCTCGACCCGTGAGCTGCTGCGCACCATCAAGGGGCCCGACTTCCCCACGGGCGGCCAGCTCATCAGCGGCCGGGAGGAGATCGTTTCGGTCTATACGACCGGCAAAGGCAGCCTGAAGCTCCGTGGCGAGTGGACCCTCGAAGAGCCCGCGAGCAAGCGGGACAACCCGCGCATCGTGATCACGTCGATTCCTTACGCCGTTCGACGCAGCACGATCGTCGAGAAGATCGGCGAGACCATCATCCGCAAGAAGATGCCGAGCCTCATCGATGTGCGCGACGAGTCGACGGAGGAGACGCGCGTCGTTTGTGAGCTCAAGAAGGGCGCCGATCCGAACCTCGTGATGGCTTATCTCTACAAGCACACGCATCTGCAGACCTCCGTGGCCGTGGACCTCACCGCGCTCGTGCCCACGGACCGGCCGGACGTGGCGGCGCCGCGGCTTGTCGACCTTCGGCAGATGCTCCGCTTTTGGCTCGACTTCCGGATGGAAGTGGTCACCAAGCGGCTGCAGTTCGAACTCGACCAGCTCGACAGGCGTATCCACGTCCTCGAGGGGTTCATCACCATCTTCGACGCCCTGGACGAGACGATCCGCATCATCCGCCGGTCGAACGACAAGGCCGATGCGGCCGAGAAGCTGATGAAGCGTTTCGATCTCGACGAGGTGCAGGTGGACGCGATCCTCGAGCTGCGGCTGCATCGCCTTGCGCGCTTGCAGATCTTGTTGATCCGCGAAGAGCTCGAACAGAAGGAGAAGGAGGCGGCGCGGCTTCGGAAGCTTCTCGGCAGCCCCTCGGCGCGTTGGAAGCTGATCCGGGCCGAGCTCCACGAGTTGCAGCGCGAGTACGGCGACGCGCGGCGGACGCAGATCGTCAAGGATCTCGATGAGCCTTCCTACGACGCCGAGGACTTCATCGTCGACGAAGACGCGATGGTCGTGCTCACGCAGCAGGGGTGGGTGAAGCGCCAGAAGGTCGTCAAGGACGTCTCCTCGACCCGCGTACGAGACGGGGACTGGGTCCTCGAGGTGGTGGCCGGCTCGACTCGCAGCTCCGTCGCGTTCTTTTCCTCGGCGGGGGTCTGCTACGTCGCGCGCGTCGCCGACATCCCGGCCACCACCGGGTATGGGCAGCCGGTGCAATCCATGTTCAAGATGGCCGACGGCGAGCGCATTGTGGCGATGATGGGCTTCGACCCGCGGTTTCTCGAGGTGCCGGCGCCGACGGAGGGCGCGGCGGAGCCGGAACCCCCCCACGCCCTGGCGGTGACGCGGAAGGGCTACGCGCTTCGTTTCTCGCTGCGATCCCATCGCGACCCCTCGACACGGGCGGGACGGAAGTTCGCGCGGCCTCCCAAGGGGGACGAGGTCGTCTATGTGGGGCTCCTGCGCGATTACGAAGAGGACGTGATCGCGTGCGCGACCCACGAGCGACGTGCCCTCGTGTGTTGGGCCGAGGAGGTGTCGCTGCTGAGCGGCGCCGGCAAGGGCGTGCGCCTCATCAAGCTCGGCCCCGACGACTACGTGATCGGGGCCAAGGTCCTGCATACCGACGACGACGAGCTCCTCGTTCAGCGCAAGGGAGGCAAGGCCTACCGGGTGAGCCACAAGCGCTACGAGATGGTCTCGCGCGGTGGTCGAGGCCGCGAGATGTTCAAGACCGGGGTCGTCGGCGGGGTCGTGCCGCAGGAGCCGACCTTGCCGGGTTTCCCCGCGCCGGAAGACGAGTGAGATGAGCTATACGGCTGCAGACATCGACGTCCTCGAGGGGCTCGAACCGGTCCGCAAACGGCCCGGGATGTACATCGGCGGCACCGACGCGGCGGGCTACCACCACCTGCTCTGGGAGATCGTGGACAACGCGATCGACGAGGCGATGAACGGGCACGCCACGCGCATCGAGGTCGAGCTCGACAAGGATCTCCGAGGGGTCCGTGTGAGCGACAACGGGCGAGGCATCCCCGTCGACAAGCACCCGAAGCACAAGAAGCCGGCCCTCGAGATCATCCTGACGACGCTTCATTCGGGCGGAAAGTTCGAGGGCGCGAACTACAAGGTCTCGGGCGGGCTCCACGGTGTGGGAGCGTCGGTGGTCAATGCGCTCAGCGAGGTGATGGAGGCGACGGTCTGGCGTGGCGGACACACCTATCGGCAGACCTATGCGCGAGGCGTCCCGACGTCGAAGCTGCAGAAGGTGGGCAAGACCAGCAAGCGAGGGACGCAGATTTACTTCCGGCCGGACCCGACCATCTTCGGGCCCTCCTTGCGCTTCGATGCGGCCAAGATCCGCGAGCGCTTGGAGGTGAAGAGCTACCTCCACAAGGGCATCAAGATCGTCTTTCGTGACGCGAAGGGCACCCGCGAGGAGTTCGAGCATCCGGGCGGCATCGCCGAGTATCTCGCTCGGCGAGTGCACGAGGGGGGCAAGCCGGGTGTGCACCCGGAGCCTTTCGCGCTCGAGCGCGAGGTGGACGAGGTGCGGGTGGAGCTCGTGATGCAGTGGACCGA
>JALVDI010000532.1 GCA_027009115.1 Polyangiaceae bacterium
AGCAGCTCGAGGCCTCGCACCTCCGCTTTCTCCAGGAGGCTGCGGGCGAGAGCGAGCTTGTCCTCTTCGACTCGGCTGCGCCCGAGCGTGTAGCCCTTGGCGGCGAGGAAGGTGTTGGCCATCGCGCCGCCGATGAGCAGCGAGTCCACCTTGGTCATGAGGACCTCGAGCACGCCGATCTTGTCGCTCACCTTGGCGCCTCCCAGGGCCGCGACATAGGGCCGGCGTGTCGCCGAGCGGAGCTGGTCTAGCGCGCTCATCTCCTTTTCGAGGAGGAGGCCGGCGCCCCGGTCGGTGAAGAGCCGAGGGAGGGCGCAGACCGAGGCGTGCGCCCGATGGGCCGCCCCGAAGGCGTCGTTGACGTAGACGTCGGCGAGCTTGGCGAGCTCCTTCGCGAAGGCCTCGTCGTTCTTCGTCTCGCCGGGATGGAACCGAAGGTTCTCCAGCACCGCGACTTGCCCGTCGCGGAGGTCGCCGACCACCTTGCGCGCACCGTCGCCGATGCAGTCGTCCGTGAGCACGAGCTCGTCCAGTTCGAGGAGCTCCCGCAGCCGCGCGGCCACCGGTTCGAGGCTGAGCTCGGGGCGGCGCGTTCCTTGGGGGCGCCCGAGGTGCGATGCCACGACGAGCCGCGCGCCCGCACCGAGGAGCCGGCGCAGGGTCGGGAGCGCAGCCCGAATGCGGGTGTCGTCGGTGATCTGGCTGCCGTCCAGGGGGACGTTGAAGTCGACCCGACAGAAGACGCGGCGCCCCTCCAGCGGCAGATCGTCGAGGGTTCGGATGGCCATCGATCAGCCCGCGAGGATCCGTGCGAGGTCGGTCATGCGAAGGGAGAAGCCCCACTCGTTGTCGTACCAGGCCTGAACCTCGACGAGGTCGCCGCCGACGACCGCGGTCTGGGCGGCGTCCACGATAGAGGAGCACGGGTGCCCGATGAAATCCGTGGAGACGAGGGGGCGCTCTTCGTAGCCGAGGATACCGGCGAGCGGACCGGCGGCCGCGTCGGCGAGGGCCTTGTTGACGGCCTCGACGTCCGTCTCCTTCGCCAGCTGCGCCGTCAGGCACACCATCGAGACGTTCGGGGTGGGTACCCGGATGGCGCAGCCCTCGAGCTTGCCGGCGAGCTCCGGCAGCACGAGGCCAATCGCCTTGGCGGCACCCGTGGTGGTCGGGATCATCGAGAGGGCGGCGGCGCGGGCGCGGCGCAGATCCCGATGAGGCAGGTCCAGGATGCGTTGGTCGTTCGTGTAGCTGTGGACCGTGACCATGTGGCCCTTCACGAGGCCGAAGCTCTCGTGGAGGGTCTTGGCGATCGGCGCCAGGCAGTTCGTGGTGCACGACGCGTTGGACACCACCCGGTGTTGCGCCGGGTCGTACTGGTCGGTGTTGATACCCACGCAGAAGGTCGCGTCGACGGAGCCCTTGGCTGGCGCGCTGATGATCACCCGCTGGGCGCCCGCGTCCAGGTGCGCCTTGGCCTTCTCCTTCGAGCGGAACACGCCCGTGCATTCGAGGACGATCTCGGCCCCCAGCTCTCCCCAGGGGAGCTTCGCCGGGTCGCGCTCGGCGCTCGTGCGAATACGCCTGTCGCCTACGACGATGGCGCCGTCCACCGCCTGCACGGGCAGCCCGAGGCGGCCATGGACCGAGTCGAACTCGAGGAGGTGGGCGAGGGTCGCGTCGTCGGTGAGATCGTTGATGCCGACGATCTCGAGGTCGCTGCTGGCGTCGGTGAGGATCGCTCGCGCGACACAGCGTCCGATGCGTCCGAAGCCATTGATTCCGATCTTGGTGGCCACCTTGTCCTCCTGGCGAAATAAGGCCCAGTGGACGGCAGCTGTACCACTCCCCCTCCAGGGGTCAACAGCCGCAGGTGCGGTCGGTGCGCACCGGTGCGCTCAGCTCTCGGACTTGATCTCGGTCGTGACGAGCTCGAGCAGAGCGTTCGTGAAGTTCACGATGTCTGAGCGGCTGTAGCCCGAGCCCTTCAACTCGCGGTAGACCGACTTGGCGAGGATCCGCAGCGCCCGCGCGTCGGGGGTCGGTTTCCGGTTGTCGCGATCCGTGGTGCTCGTCACCTGCATCCGTTCCCCCTCGTCTGAGGACATGACTGAAGAGCGCGCAGCACCATCTGTGCCATGGGTGGGAGTCGTTCGTGACACGGCCTGTCTTGGTCTTTGATTTCAGGGGGTTGGAGCAGCATTCTGACTGCCAAGCCGAAAATTGCCGCGCGCGATCGCCGCGAAGCTTCTTACGCAACGTGACCGGGTGGCGCGTAAGGCGCTTCTCACCCGCGCGACCCTGGCTTGTTAGGGTGCCCCGCTCTCGCGCTCGGCCTTGGCTTCGGCGTCGTCCGGGCCCTGGTCCGGGGCGTCCGTCGTCGGGGCGGTCTCGTCGCTCGCGGAGCTCCGCTGCGCCTCTTCGAGGGCCCGGAGGCGCCCCTCGACGTATACACGCATGTTTCGGACAGCTTTGTCGAAGTTGAGCTCCGCGTCGTGGGAGCGCGCCAAGAAGTAGAAGACCTCCGGGTGCCGCAGCACATACTCTTCCTCGGAGCGGATCAGCTCTTCGAGTTGGTCGATGGCGTCGCGGTAGCGGGATTGATAGGTGGGCGCCGTCTTGTAGAGCAGGTAGGCGTAGAGCAGCCGCATCCCGGGTCCGCTGTGGAGTCGGAGCGGGGCGGGGATCTCCTCCATTGCGGCCAGCGCCGTGCCGTAGGACCCGATGTCCACCGCCTGCCGCACGCGGGCGAAGCCCTCGGCGAGCTCGCGGGCCTCCCGAGCCGCGAGCTGCGGACCGGGCACGGGTGGGGCGATGGCGATCGTCGGCTCGCCTTCTCCGGACATCAGCCGCGTCAAGACCTCGGCGGCGATGACGGTCTCCCGCCCTCCGCCCATCTCCTGCGCCTTGGCGATGAACTCGGCGGCCTCGGGCTTTCGACCGTGCGCGATCAGGCTCATGGCCATCTCGGCGTAGTTGCGGGCGCCCTCTTCGCCCTCACCGAAGCCTTCGATGTGCTCCATGAGATGTCCATACGGCCACTCCGGGGAGTAGATGTTGGCGAGGTAGCCTTCGAAGCGCTGAAAGCCGATGAGGTCCCGGGGCGCCTGGAACTCGATGTGCGCGTTGTCATCGGTGTTGAGCACGACGGGCTCTCGACGGCAGGTCTCGGGAGGGCAGGCCCGATCGGGAGAGTTGCTCGAGTCCGGATAGGCGACCCACTCCCCGCCGCGCAGCCGGTACTCGATCTGCGTGAACTGCATGACCTCGTCCCGGCTCGCCAGCAGCGTGCGGGCGAAGACGTCGAAGGGAGAGTGGATGTAGGCACGTTCGAGCTCTTCCCGCACGCCGGGCAGGGCGTACGCTTCGGAGACCCGTCGCAGGTCGAGGGGCAGCGGTGAGTCCGAGCCGAGGAGCACCGTGTCGCTCGACAAATCCTCCGCAGCGAACACGACGACGTGCTCGAACTGCGACGCGAACGTGCGGTAGATGACCTTGATGTTTTCCGGGCTCAGCTCGTAGAGCTGGACCCACTGGCAGTAGATGCCGCCCTCGCGCAGACGCTTCTTGGTGATCCGGAAGTGGTCCGTCGTGAAGAGGTCGCTGACCCCGGTGATCCACGGGTTGGAGGGCTCCGAGACGATGATGTCGTACTGTCGGTTGGTGGCGGTGAGGTAGTTCCGGCCGTCGTCGTTGATGACCGTGAGGCGGTCCATCTGCACATAGGGGAAGTCGGTCAGGACGTAGTCGAGGTCGTTGACGTCCTGAAAGAATTTCGAGGCCTCGGGGATCGCGCGCTCGAGCTCCATCACGTCGACGGAGCCCACGGGGAACTTGAGCGCCGTGCCCACGGACACGCCGGAACCGAAGCCCACGACCGCCACGTCGAGGCCCTCGGGGCCCTGGGGGTGCATCAGCAGCGGGTAGGCCGCCACCATGATCTGGGTGGGCATGTCGTCGCCGTTGGAGGCGTCCACTTTGCCGTTGTTCTTCAGCGCGTAGTGGCGCCCCCACCGCTCGACGCTGACAGTCGTCGACAGACCGTCGTGGTAGTAGACGAGGTCGGGCTCGCCCCATTGGTCGCTGCAGGCGTCCTCTGCGATGGACACGCGGAACACGCCCAGGGTCATCCGCGAGAGGTTCCAGCGCATGTCGTCGAGCTCGTCCCAAAAGCCCGGCTTCCAACCGAGAAGCGCCAAGAAGACGACGAGCGGGGGGATGCAGGGCGCCAGGACGTAGATCGCCACCGCGTACCACGGCGGGGGCGCAGCCCGCTCGGCAGCCGCTGAGTCACCTTTCTTTGACGCCGCCGCTTCGCCTCGATCCGCCGAGGCGGCCAACAACATCATCAGGGCGATGCCGAGGTAGACGAACATCCCCGTGATGATCGTGCGTTCCATGCCAAGGGACTGCATGAGCACGAAGCCAGGGAGCCACGCACCGAGGATGGAACCCAGCGTGTTGGCTGCGTAGACGTTGCCCACGTCGCGGCCGACGCTCGCGCCGCCCGATGTCCAGACCCGGAGGGTCATTGGGAACATGGCGCCCATGCCCACCGTAGCCGGCAGGGTGCACAGCGCGACCGTCAGGAACATGAAGAACTGGACCAGTCCGATGTGCTCGTAGAGCCGGTCGATGGAGGAGACGAGCTGCGCGAAGGCGCAGGGAACCTCGTCCTGAAAGATGTAGTTGACGAAGGCGGCCAGCGCGATGAACAGGGGCATCATCGCGAGCTGAAGGACTGGGTAGCGTCGCAGGCTGACGATGAGCGCGAGGAAGAGCACGAGGGTGCACGTGACCCCGGCGATGATCACCGCGGCACCCTCGAACCGTCCTTGGTCGAAAAGCAGCACGTTGAAGAGGGAGGCGGCCGCCGGCACCAAGAGCATGATCAGAGCCGGCACGACGGGCGCGCTGCGGTCGCCCGTCGCGCGGCGACGGTGGCGCACGGCCGCCCAGACGGCCACGACCGGCAGCGCGAAGACGAGCGACAGCGTCAGCCACATGACGATGCCCCCGTCGGGGTTGTCGCGCGGGTGATGGACGCCCCATAGAGCGTTTGCAAGGGCGATGAGCAGGAGCGACGCCAAGGCCGCTGTCGGCAGCATCCGCCTGGCTTTGATTGCACCGGAGGCGATGGCCGAGCCAAGCGCGATACCGATGAGGAAGGTCTGCAGGATGAGCGCAAAGCTCCAAAACGACGAGCCGATGGTCATCGCCAGCGCCCGCGTCCAGACCACCTCGTAGCAGAGCGCAGCGAAGCCCGACGCGGCGAAGGCGACGAACGCGGCCTTGCGCGCGACAGCCGGGATGGGCAGCGCGGGCGCATCGGGATCGTCGCTCGCGTCGAGGGGCTCAGCCGATGGCGGCTCCGGTTCTCCCGCGCCGCCCTCCTTGGCGGGCGGCGGGTTGCGCCGGGACTCCGTCAGGTAGCGGACGATCGCGAGGAGGCCGCCGAGGACGAAGGGGAAGGCAACCGCCAGGGCGACCGTGCCGTCGACAGCGAAGGCGAGCCCCACGCCGAAGCCGAGGGCCGCGACGCCCCCGGCGAGCCAGCCGGCGGAAGCGCCCCGCTCGTCCTTCTCCGGGGGCTCTGGCTCTTCGGCTTCGTTCGTCGAACCCTCAGCGTCGGCACCGCCCGGCGCCGATCCTGCGGGTTCGGCGTTCTTCGGTTCCTCGGGGAGCCAATGGAGCTTCTCGCCCGGCTTCCACGAATCACCCAGGAGCGTCCGGCGCAGGGCGAAGATGCCTCCGCAGAGCGCGAAGTTCATGCACGCCGCGACGATGTTCGTCGCGGTCACGCCCACGTTGGGCATCAGGACAAAGGCGCCGAGGTTGACGCCCGCGACAGCGCCGAAGGTGTTGACGGCATAGAGCGCCCCAACCCACGAGCCGATATCCCCGGACTTCTGGCTGCGCTGCACGAAGTGGCGCGAGAGCAGCGGGAGGCTGGAGCCCATCAGCGTCGTCGGCACGAGCAGGATGGGCACCACGCAAAAGAACCGCGCGACCATGAAGCCCATCGACTCGGCGCCGAGCTCGGCCCGGAGCCAGGCGTTGACGTCCGACAGCCACCCTTCGGGGTTGACCAAGAAGGGCACCAGCAGTGCCCAGACGCCCACCAGCCCCTCGACCACCGCGTAGGTGATGACTGGATGCTTGATGCGATCGGCGTAGCGCCCCGCGAGGAAGGCTCCGAGGCCCAGGCCGGCCATGAACACCGACACGGTGGTGCTGATCGCCACGCTGCTCGCGCCGAAGACATGGGCGAGCATCCGTGACCAGATGGACTGAAAGATCAGGCTGGAGGCGCCTGAGAGGAAGAATGCGGCGAAGGCGACTGAGCGCATGGGTTGGCCCAAAAAACGAGGGCCCAGATGAGCCTTCGTGCAGGCTCGCGTACACTGGGGAGGTCGGCAACGCAACCACCATAGGGCCTCCGGTGTTTCACCTTCGCTCATGTTTGCGCGCTCTGCTGGTCGGTGTGGCGCTCTTCGCGCTCGGGCCGGAGCCGACCTCCGCGCAGGTGCGCCGGGCTGCTCGGGCCGAGCGCCTGATCCGTCGGGGCCGGGCGCTCATGGCCGCGGGGGATGTGGGGAGTGCGCTGGCGTATTTCCGTGAGGCGATCGACGCCGATCGCCGCGGGGCCGCCGCCTATCTCGGGCTCGCGCGAGCCTACCTCCGTCAGCGCCGCAGCTCCGACGCCCTCGAGGTCCTGCGCGCGGGCGTGCGGTGGTGCCCCGATGACGTTTCCCTCCAAGTGCTGCTGGCTCGGACCCTCCAGGCCCAGGGCGCGATCGAGGAGGCGGCGGCGGTGCTCCGGAGGCTGGCTGCCGCTTCGCCGGGGTCGGTCGCTGCCCACCGGGAGCGGGGCGCCCAGGCCGAGGCCCGGGGCGCGTGGTCGGAGGCGCTCGCCGCGTACCGCGCCATCCTGGCGCTCGCGGAGGACGGCGTCGAGATCCCGGCGTCGGTCCTACGGGAGGCCCGCGCGCACGCGGCGGCCCTTGGGCTGCTCACCCGGGGAACCGATCCCGTGGCGTCGTGTGCCGGAGGCGAGCTGCGCGCGGCGCTCTGCGGTCGGCGCTGACGTTCGACGATCGATCACCATCGGTGCTGTCTCGCGCAACTCGGGTTCCGTCGGGCCGAAGAGGCGGGCCAAGGAGGTCCCATGCCCGATCCCGCCCGTCTCACCCGCATTCCCTTCGCTCTCGAAGGACCCACGGCCGCCACGCCGCAGGCCTCTACCGGTCGCTTCCGAGAGGTCCTCGACGCACAGCCGACCCGCGAGACGCCCGTGCTCGACGTGCTCGCGCGCGCGGCGCGGGAGCTGGCGGCGAGCGATCGGGCGGTCCAGCGGAGCCTCCGCCGAGCCCAGCGCGGGGGAGGGATGGACCCCGCCGAGCTCCTCGCCCTCCAGTCCGGTGTCTACCGCTACACGCAGGAGGTCGAGCTCGCCAGCAAGCTCGTGGACAAGGCGAGCAGCGCGGTCAAGACGACCCTTCAGAGCCAACAGTAGCTACTCGTCCGCCGTCAGTGCTTCGCGGAGCCGGTCGAGCGCCTTGGTGTGGAGGCGGCTCGCCCAGCTCTTCGAAATACCGAGCTCGGCGGCGACGTGGTCGAAGCGACGGCCCTGCAAGTAGTGGCCGACGACGAGGGCCTTCTCGCGCTCCGGCAGCGTCTCGATGGCCGCCCGTAGTCGGGACTTGCTCTCGGCGCCCAGGAGAGCGTCCTCCGGCGAGGACTGCTGCGTCTCCTCGTCTTGCCCGAGCGCCGCGACGACGAAGCTGGCGCTGACCCGGGCCAAGGTCTCGTGGAGGGTCTTGGCGGCGGCCTCGGCGGTCGGTCCTCCCGGTGTGTTCGTTCGGGACTGGCCCGCCCACTCGCCGATGTCGAGGGCGGCCTCGGCGGCCCGGAGCTTTTCGTAGGCCCGGCGCGGGAGGAACGCCTGCCGGCGGACCCCGTCGAGCATCGCCCCGCGGATCCGGTAGTAGGCGAAGGTGTTGAACTGCACTCCCTTGCTGGGATCGAAACGGGAGCGTGCCTCCACG
>JALVDI010000533.1 GCA_027009115.1 Polyangiaceae bacterium
CTCCGCAGAGGGTGAAGACATGGTCGATGCCTTCGGCCTTGATGGCCCGGGCGACGATGCGTCCGCCGTGAAACATGGTGCCTCCTCGTTCGTGAACGAACCCGGCGATCTAACGCCCCGCGCAGCCAGCTGTCGAGGATCGCGCTCGCCTCGCCCATCCCGCGCGGGATCCTCCGCCCTGCGTTGTTTCCTTGCTGCAACCTCGACGTGACCCGTAAACTCGGGTATCTCGGCATGGACGACCGGATCAAGCAGCTCCTCGCGCTCGGCCGCGAACACTACGACAAGCGCGAGTTCGAGAAAGCGGAGCACTACCTCGCCCAGGTCGTCGCGCGCGGCATCGAATACGCCGACGTCTACAACATGCTCGGCGTCATCGCCCATGACCGCGGCGCCTTCGAGGAAGCCCGCGAGTACTTCGACAAGGCGCTCGCGATCAACCCCAAGTACACGGAAGCGGCGCTGAACCTCGCGGTGACCTACAACGATCTGGGCAGCTACGACGAAGCCAAGAAGATCTACCGCGACGCGATCGCCCAGGGCGAGGAGGCGCCCGGTCGCCTCGATCCTTTCGTCAAAGGAAAGATCGCCAACCTCCACGCAACGACCGCGCAAGCCTACCTGGACGCCGGCCTCATCAGCGAGGCGATGCACGAGCTGCGCAAGGCCGTGCTCTTGTGCCCCGATTTCGCGGACCTCCGCCTGCGGCTCGCCAACCTCTATCGGCAACAGGGCGACCTCGACGCGGCGCGCTTCGAGCTCGACGAGGCGCTCAGCCACAAGCCCCAGTACGTCCCGGCGCGGGTGGCGCTGGGTGTCGTGCTCCTGGCCCAGGGGCACACCGACGAAGCCACCGCGGCGTGGAAGAAGGCCCTCGAGGACGACCCGGGGCACAAAGCCGCGCAGATGTATCTGCGGATGGCCGAGTCGACCCCGCCGGCGGGGGACTGAGCAGCCGAGGCTCCCGGTTGACGCCGCGGGGCGCGACGATCAGGGTGGCGTCATGGCTGTGCTGCGCTTCCTTCCCAACGAGTTCGAGACCGAGATCGGCGTCGGCGCTCGCCTCATCGACGTGACCGACGAGCACCCCGAGAGCGGCGTCCCCTTCTCCTGCCGGTCGGCGAGCTGCGGCACCTGCCGCGTGCGGGTCCTCGAAGGCGGCGAGGCGCTCTCGCCCGCGGACGAGGACGAGAAGGACGTCCTGGAGATCTTCGACGACGGGCCGGACGTGCGCCTCTGCTGCCAGGTCAGCCTGGTCGCGGACGTCGAACGGCTGGTCCTGGAGGTCTGCGAGCCCTGACCATCCGCCCAAACGCCCTTCCTCCGCGCGCCTCGCGGCCGAGAGCACGCTGTGCAAGCGCGTATTGCGCCTCGAAAATCGTCAAGGGTTCCTCGTCCCGCTGCGTCACGCGGGGGCACCCTCGCGACCGCGATCCCTCACGGTCCATACCACGGTCCGTACCGGCGCTGCCGAGCTCCCCTGGTCGGCTCCAAGCCCATGAGATCCTTTGGGTTTCGACCCATCCCGGAACGGCGCGGCAAAAGCGTTTGCGCCCGCTCCGATCGCGGCCTAAATCTCGCGACCCTGGGTCGATCGCTGGCGGTCGCCCTTCACCCCGGACGAGAAGCAGGAAAAACCGATGGCCGTTCCGAAGCGAAGGACCTCCCGGATGAAGCGGGACCAGCGCCGCGCCAACCACGACAAAGTAACGGCGCCGGAGCTGGTAGAGGTGGAGTTCAACGGGCAGACGATCGTGGTGCCTCGGCGCATCGTGAAGTCGCTGCCGTATCTGACCGAGCGTGAGCTCGAGAAGCTGGGAGTCGAGCTGTGAAGGTCCTCAACTCGCTCAAGAGCGCCAAGAAGCGTCACCCCGACTGCCGCGTCGTGCGTCGGCGGGGGCGCGTCTACGTGATCTGCAAGTCCAACCCGCGCTTCAAGGCGCGCCAGGGCGGCGGCTCCAAGAAGAAGTAGTCGCTCCACGCTGCGGCACGGCACCGATCAAGGG
>JALVDI010000534.1 GCA_027009115.1 Polyangiaceae bacterium
GGACCAATCACGCATCGACCCGCGCATCCCCCTCCGCCGAGCCCGGCGCCTCCGTCGCCTCTTGGAGGGGCCCGCATCGGGTGGCGCCACGGCGGCGTCGGTGGAAGCGGCGCCGAGCTCCACCGGCTCCGAGCCCGCCCAGGGGCCGATCAGGCCCGCGAGGTAGGCGTAGGCCAAACCGCCCCAGAGCACGGAGGCCACGAGGAAGCCTGCGACAAAGCGAGCCACGGCGGCTTCCTAACACGAAAGCGGCCGACGACGGAGGGTGGATGGGCGAGGTTCCCGTTTGACCGGCTCGGAGCCCCCGACTACCGTCCCGCTGTCGTGATGGGGAGAGGACTTCGGCGCGCATGGCTCGGCCTCTGGGTCGCCGCCGCGCTTTGGACGACGCTCGGGCACGCCCGCGCGCAGGACGCAGACCTGGGCCCCGACGAGCGGCCACCGGCACTGCAGGCGACGGACGAGGAACCGCGTCCCGACGAGTCTCCTGCGGCGACGCCCGACGAGCCGTTGCGGATCGTCGCGGGGGTCGGCGGCGGCTTCAGCGTTCGGCTCGTGCGGAACCTCGAGTTCCAGCAGGAGCGCTTCGCGCCGAGCTACCTCGACGCCTTCGGCGGCGTCGTGCTTCCGGGCTCAGGGTTGCTCCGGCACCAGTTGACGCTCCAGGTCTCGGTGAATCTGAGCGGCGACGGGAACTACAGCTTTGGGCTCGATCCGCTGCAGCAGTGGAGCTTCATGCCGGCGTACACGCTTCGGATTCAGCCGCAACGCATCCCCGTCCCGGACTACCTGCTCTACGGCCGGGTGGGGATCCCCCTGACCGTCTCGCCCGAGTTCACCTGGGGCGCGGAGATCGACGCCGGCTTCGCCTACATGCTCCTGGCGGGCCTCGGGGTGTACGTCGAGCTGGGCTACTCGATGTACTTCGGCGGCAAGGACCGATCCGGAAGCACCAGCCTTCACCCTCTGCTGAGCGGCGAGCTCGGCGTCCTCTTCGACATCGAGGTGCTCTGATGAAGCGCATCGCGTTGATGGCTTTGCTGGCCCTGGCCGCGGGCCCCGCGCCGGGAGAAGTCGGCGGCTGCGGCAGCGACGCGGTCGTGGCCGACGCCGAGGACTTCTGCCGACAGCGCGACGCCTGGGAATGCCGGCGGCGGGAGTACCGCGGAGAGATCGACGACGTGCAGAGCTGCGTCGACGCCGTCGAGCCAAGCTGCGAGGGCTTCAACTGGCCGTTCACCTGCCAACCCTTTCCCACCAATCGCGAAGTCCAGGCCTGCCTGGACGCCCTCGCGCTCGTGTCCAACGCCACCCGTGAGCTCGGCGAGATCCCTCAGTGCCAGCTCTGCGGAGGGAGCCGATGAGCCGCCTCCAGCGCGTGTCGCTCTTGGTGGCTGTGGTCGCCCTGACCGTCGGGTGCGCTGCCCTCGCGCCGAAGCAGGACTACCGTGACTACCGCGCGGTGGAGCGTGCGCAAGACGAGCGCGCGCGGCAGGTGGCCATGCGGGAGTACCTGGCGGCACACCCCGACGGTCGTTGGGCCGACGAAGTACGCGCCGAGCGTGAGCGACAGGAGCTGAGCCTCTTCGAAGCGAACAAGTCCACCGTCGAGGGGCTCACCCACTACCTCGCCGTCTATCCCGAAGGCCAGTACGTCGGCCAGGCCCGCCGGCGTCTGGCCGCGTTGCAGGCGGTGGAAGGCAGCCGGCGCGCCGGCGAGGAGGCCGCTCAAGGGGTGCGTCGCGAACGCCGGCAGGAGGCCCTGGAAGCGCGCCGCCAGTGGGCCACGAAGGCGATCACCTTCTGGAGCCGAGTTCTGCTCGGCGTGCAACGGTGGGGACAGCCGATTTCGGAGGTCGCGAGCGCCAACGCCGAGTTCAACCGCGCCTTTGGCGCCGCGCCGCGGCCGCGGTGCTCCGAGCGGGAGTGCATCAAGTTCTATCAGCTCGACTTCGCCTTGCCCGTACCTGGTCGCACGAGGGTCGACCGCTCGCTGCGAATCCTC
>JALVDI010000535.1 GCA_027009115.1 Polyangiaceae bacterium
GACAGCCAGCTCGATCTCGTCCTCCGCGAGGCGGTAGACCTGCAACACCTCGTCGACCAACATCCCGATGATCTCGTCACCGGAGTCTACGAGGAGCACCCGCGACCGCTGATCCGTGGGGCGCGTCCGAACACGGAGGCGGCGCCGAAGATCGACGACCGTGGTGATGCGACCGCGCACGCTGATCACTCCGAGGATGTCCGCAGGCGATCGAGGCACGTCCGTAACCGGTGGCACCTTTAGAATCTCGCGGATCGCGTGCAGCGGCAGAGCGTAGCGCTCCTCGTCGACCACGAAGCCAAGGAACTCCCGGGTGTTCGCACGCCGGATGCTGCTGCTGTCCCGAGGACTCACGGAGGCCCCCGGCGCGACCGTGTCCCGCTTGATGATCTCCTCACTCATCGTGGACGCACCTGATTCCTCGTAAACGCACCTCGTCGGGGACGCACCTCCTGATGGACGCACCTCATGATGGACGCACCTCGGGCGAAACGAGCTCGGAGAGCGTCAAGACCTCCTCGAGAAGAGCGGGCGCATCGAGCACGAGCGCGACCCGCTGGTCGCCCAGATCCGTGGCACCGGCAAAGCCGCGAACCATCGACAGGCTCTTACCTAGCGCTTTGATGACGACGTCCTGCTGCCCCTCGAGGCCGTCGACGACGAAGCCGACCCGCCGCGCCCCCACGGCGCATACCACCACGAAGCGATGGGAGGGGCGCTCCTGAGGACTGGGCAAGTCGAAGAGACGACCGAGACGGCACAACGGCAACGTCGCTCCGCGCAGCGTGAGAACCTCGCGCCCCTCCACGGTGCGGATCGCGCGCTCGTCGAGCACGATCGCCTCTTGAACCGACGTGATCGGGATCGCGTAGGGTCGCCCGGCGACGCGCACGAGGAGCGCGCTGATGATCGCGAGCGTCACGGGAAGCGTGATCGTGAACTTGGTCCCCGCGCCGGGCTCGGAGTGCACGTCGATGACCCCTCCCAACCGCGCGATGTTGGTCTTGACCACGTCCATGCCGACTCCGCGACCGGAGATGTCCGTGATGGACGAGCGAGTGCTGAATCCGGGAAGGAAGATCAGATTGTGCGCCTCGGCGCGGCTCAGCTCCCGCGCCGCTTCCGGCGACAAGAGGTTCTTGCGCACCGCCGTCTCGATGAGGAGCCGGGGGTTCATGCCGGCCCCGTCGTCCTCCACCTCGATGACGACGTGGCGGCCCTTCTGATAGGCGTTGAGGACCAAGGTGCCCACCGACGGCTTCTCGGCCAGCTCGCGAACCTTTGGGGACTCGAGTCCGTGATCGATGGCGTTCCGAATGAGGTGCATCAGCGGATCGGCCAGCTCCTCGACGATGAGCTTGTCAACCTCCGTTTCCGCCCCCGTCACGATGAGGCGAACTTCCTTGTCGTGCTCGCGGGCAAACTGACGCACCACCCGCGCCAGACGGTCGAAGATCTGCCCGAGGGGCACCATGCGCACGTCGAGGATTCCGTCCTGGAGCTCCTCCAGGCGGCGTTCGAAGCCACGGTTGATCCGGTGGATCTCGAGGGCGAGCTGACGCAGCTCCGGGCGGCCGCGCAGCCTTTCGGTCATACGGGAGACCGCGCTGCGTACGATCGCGAGCTCGCCCACGACGTTCATCAAGTGATCGAGCTTGCGGATATCGACCCGCACCGTGTTGGCCACAGAGCGCAACGAGAGATGATCGGCGCTGAGCTCCTGCTTCTCCGGCGGCGGCGCGTCGGAGGCCACGGAGATGTCCGCGGGCACCGGCGCCTCTGCCGGGACGCGCATCGGGCCGATCGCCCCGGAGAGCGGGGGCGGGTTCGTCGCGCTCTGAGCCTCGGGCAAAGCCGGCGAGGTGTCGCGCTGGGGGATCGGGGAGAGCTTGGCATCCCCGTCGCAGAGCGCCTCGCGCAGTTCCTCGAAGCTGCACTTGCTGGCCAGCAGCACGTCGAGATCGATGTCGTCACCCTCGCCCCCCCCCGCGCTTGGGAGGTACGTGATGATCTCGGCGAGGCTCTTGGCCCGACGCTTGAGATCCTCCAGGTGCGTGTCGATGGTGCTGAGCGAAAAGCGTACCCGAAGCCGGTAGAGCGGTATCCCCTCGCGGACGTTCGTCCTGAGCCGATGCTCTTCGTATTCCGTGAGCACCGCCAGCACGCTCGGGTCCAGGTCGTAGCGCTCGAGCTCGTCTCGGACCGGCGCGGGAGTCGCCGAGAGCTCCCCGAGGGACTCGACGAAGCGGTCGACGTCGAACTGGCCGACGTCGGGCGAGTCGGACAGCAGGCGTTGAAAGCCTTCGACGCCTTCGAAAAGCACATCGAGGACCTCCTGGCTCAGGGGCACGCGCCCCAAACGGAGGGCGTCGAGGAGGTCCTCCAGAGAGTGGGCGAGGGCGCCAAGGGTGGGGTAGCCAAACATGCCGGCGATACCCTTGAGGGTGTGGACCGCACGGAAAATCTCGTTGACCAACTCCGGCTCGGAAGCGCCTTCTTTCTGTGCCTGATCGAGCAGGAGCAGATCGCGCGAGAGCGACTCGATAAGCTCCTGCGCCTCGGCGAGGAATTCCTCCCGGACGTCGCTCACCGGTCGACCCCCACGCGGCCCGCGTCCGTCGAAACAGCCCGCGCCGTCACCGCGGCGCCTCTCCTTCTTTTGGCGAGAGAAGATCACGCACCAGCGACGTCAGAGCGTCGGCTTCGAAGGGTTTGCTGAGAAAGGCGTCGGCTCCTACCTGAAGCCCGCGGGCACGGTCGCGCTTGGAGCTCTCGGTGCTGATGAGGAGCACCGGCGTGGCCCGGTGATGCTCGCTGGCACGCATGAACTGGATGAGCTCGAGGCCGTTGATGTCCGGCATGTTGATGTCGGCGACCACGACGTCGTAGGCGCGGCGGGGGAGCTCGCGAAGCGCCTCGAAGCCGCTGGCCGCCTCCGTAACCTCCGCCGCGAGGTCTTCCTCGAGGGCCGCCCGCACGAACGCCCGCATCGCGCTGCTGTCGTCGACGATCAAGACCGCGGCCATGACCTCCAATCCTACCCGAACGAGAGGCCCGAACGCGAACTTGCACACCACGAGCAACGGAGCGGCACCCCCGGGCCCACGCGCGGAGACCGCGGCCCCACCCAGCGCCGACGTCCATCGATGGCGGTGAGCACCTCGAAACCGAGACTTACGCAAGCTTGGTCGAGGAGTCGCAGCCGAAAGGGGTCGCCGTCCGCGACCAGAGCGACCGTCGCCACGATCAGTGCGGCTTCCGGGCCACGTCCCCGAGGCCGTAGGCCTGGACCTTGCGGATGAGGTTCCGTCGACTGATGCCCAGCGCCTCCGCAGCCCGGGTCTTGTTGCCTTTGGCCGCACGCAATCCGTCGGCGATCATGCGCCGCTCGAGGGCCGCGACCGCTTCGGGAAGGGTCTTGCCTTCCACGGCGAAATCCTGAGCGGAAGCGCCGGCCTCGCCCCGGGTCGCGCCGGTCCGCCCGATCGAAGGCGTCAGGTACTCTTCCCCGATGAGCGCCTCGTCTCCCGAGAGCACCCAGAGACGCTCGATTTCGTTCTCCAGCTCCCGCACGTTGCCGGGCCAGGAGTGCTCTCGCAACCGGTCGTAAGCGGCCTTGCTGAGCGCTTTGGACCGCCCGTCCCGCTCGGCGAGGCGACGGAGAAAATAGTCGACGAGCAGGGGAATGTCCTCCTTGCGCTCGCGAAGCGGCGGGACGCGCACCTGGACGACGTGGAGCCGATAGTAGAGGTCCTGCCGAAAACGGCCCTCCTGAACCATCTTGTGCAGATCGCGGTTGGTCGCCGCGACGATCCGCACGTCGACCCTCTTGGGATCCGTCGCACCCACGGGCAGGAACACGCCCTCTTGCAGCACCCGCAGGAGCTTCACCTGCAACGCCGGCGACATGTCGCCAACCTCGTCGAGGAAGAAAGTCCCCCCGTCGGCCACCTGGAACAGCCCGGGTTTGTCGCTGACAGCACCGGTGAAGGAGCCCCGCTTGTGACCGAAGAGCTCGCTCTCGAGGAGATTGTCGTTGAAGGCGCTGCAGTTGGTGGCGACGAAGGGCCCCCGGCTGCGGCCCGACATGCGATGGATGGCCTTGGCGACGAGCTCCTTGCCCGTCCCGTTCTCGCCCAGGACGAGGACCGTCGCGTTCGAGCCCCGAATGCGGTCGAGCATCCGGAACAGCTCCACCATCGGCTGGCTCCGCCCGACGATGCCCGTCTCGCGCTCGAGGGCGGCGGCGTCCATCGGCGCCTTCTGGGAGGCCTCGGCCACCGCGCCGACGGCCGCGGCGAGGGCAAGCTTCGCCTTGCGATCGGCGTCGGCGACCCCGGCGAGCTCCAGCCTGACCCGGGCCCCATCGCTCAACTGGGTCTCGACTTCGGCCTCGGTCACCATGCGGCGAGCCACGCTAGCACGCGGGTGGTCACGCGTTCAATCGGCGCCGCGGGCCGCCAGGGTGCGCAGGGGGATCCGCTCGAGGGGATCGCGGCCCCGCTCCGCACAGAACGCGCGGTTCACGAGCGCGAGCGCCTCATCGGCCCGGCGGGCGTCGAAGACATCGGCGGACAC
The DNA here is from genome assembly GCA_027009115.1 of Polyangiaceae bacterium. Taxonomy (GTDB): domain Bacteria; phylum Myxococcota_A; class Polyangia; order Polyangiales; family Houyiibacteriaceae; genus JALVDI01. The sequence goes on from JALVDI010000535.1 coordinate 4,579, forward strand.
CGGTGGACGCCGGCGAAAGTTGAGCGGACACCAGCTCAGCTCCGCGGAACCCGCGTGGCCACGGATCGCCCCCGGCGTGACGGTGCCCTCGGGGTACGCCAGCGGCAACCCTTGACTGCGGCACACGAGGGGGCGGGCGTCGTAAACAGCGCAGCGGCCCTCGGCATCGAGCATCGCGCACCCTTCGGCGGCGGGTTCCCATGGGCCGCGGGTGCGCACCGCCCGTTCGACGAGCGCAGCCTCCACCGGCGAGACGCTCAGCTCGACCCGGCAGCACGCGCTGCACCCCGCTCCGCAGGCGAGGTCCGCTCCCCGCCGCGCCGCAGCCCCAAAGAAAGCATCGACCTTGGCCACCAAGGCGGCATAGGCGTCGAGGGCGTCCATGACCAAGGCCATAGCGCTCGGCCCTCCGCCGCGCTACGGACCGTCATGGCCCAGCCCCTGAGGAGCGCGCGCGGGGTCGCCACCCAGGTGCTTTACCGTGTCGCCGAGGGGGGCGCGTGGGCGGCCCCGACCCTCGACGCCGAGCTGCGTCGGGCGCACCTCTCCGATCGGGACGCGGCGCTCGCGACGGCGATCGTCTACGGCGCGCTGCGGGTCCTCCCCGAGCTCGACGCCGCGCTGGACACCCACCTCGATCGTCCCGGCGGCCTGGACGGATGGACCCGCGCGGCGATGCGCGCCGCCGCGTACCAGATCCGCCACCTGCCCCGAGTCCCGGCACGCGCCGCCGTCCACGAAGCCGTGGCGCTGGTGAAGGCCAAGCGCGGCCGCCTCGGCGCCCTGACAAACGCCGTGCTACGGAAGCTGCGGCGCCCGGCCGACTGCGCGCCGCCGAGCCGCCTGGCCGTGCCCGCCTGGGTCGCCGACGCGCTCCGAGGCTCGCTGGGCGCGGCGCGGGCCGAAGCGTTCACCGCCGCCAGGACGCTTCCGCCACCGATCGATCTCCGGGTCGAGACCGACCGACAGGCCCTCGCCACGGAGCTGCGGGCGGCCGGCGTGAACGTCGAGCCGGGCCGGCTGCCTACGGCGCTGCACACCTGGGGCGGGGGCGATCCCCGGCGTTGGCCCGGCTACGTCGAGGGGCGCTTCGCCGTCCAGGAGCAGGGCGCCCAATGGGTCGGCGCCCTGGCGGAGGCCCAGCCCGGCGAGCGGGTCCTCGACGCCTGCGCGGGCAGAGGAGGCAAAACGGCCCAGTTGGCCCGGGCCGTCGGCCCCGGCGGCATGGTCGTCGCCGTCGACCTGCACGAAGCGCGCGTCGAACAGATCCCGGGCGAGCTCGAGCGGCTGGGTCTCGGCGACGTGCCCCTGGAGACCCACACCATCGACTGGCGGGTCGGCGCCGGGGGCCTGCCGGAAGGCAGCTTCGACCGGATCGTCGTCGACGCCCCCTGCTCGGGCCTCGGTACAATCCACCGCCGCCCCGAAATCCTCCTGCGTGTCGGGCCACGCGAGGTCGAGGCCCTGGCGCGGCTCCAAGCCCAGATCCTCGCGCGGGTGCGACCCCTGCTCCGACCCGGCGGGCGGCTGCTCTACGCCGTCTGTTCCCCCCTGGACGCCGAGGGGGCCGAGGTGGCCCGCCAGGTGGGCCTCCCCCTCGATCCGCCGGCCGAACCTCGACCCGAAAGCGACGGGGGAGTGCGGCTGGGTCCCTGGGAGGACGGCTGCGACGGCTACCAAGTCTTCCGCTGGCGCGACCTCTGAGCGACCCCGGGTCTGCCCAGGGGGGCACCCGGCAGGAAGGGCGCAGCCCTGCTTTGGCCCTGGCCCCGCCAGCGCCAGTCGACCCCAGTAGCAAGTCATCTGTCTGCGTGTATCCGCTGCACGAGCCCCGTGGTGAAGTGAGCGGGTCGGGACGGCAGTCTCGTGCCGGTGAGTGCGCCAGTTCCGAGTGCGTGTTCGTTGCGCCGCCGTCTACTGCGGCGGGTCCGGAACGATGGAGTCGGCGACGAAACACCCTTCGTCGTCGTAGTGGCCGAAGAGACGCCAAGCCGATCCGTCACTCCACAGATACAGCTCGTGGGTGGCCGGCGGAGCAGGGTTTCCCTGGAGCTTCTTGAATGTGTGGGCCTTGAGCAGCGGGCGCACATCGTCGAGATGCGCCGAGAGTGCGTCGAGCGCCCGGCGGGCGGCATGCTCGACGAGGTCCGTCGCGGCCACGCAGCGGAGGGTGTGGACGATTTCGGCGTCGCTGGCGTGCCGGAACCCAGCGGCCCGGAACCCTCGGCGCAGGGGGCGGCGGAGGGCGGCGGCGAGACCCGGAATGCGAAGGAGGGTGCCGAGGCGAGCTCGGGCCGGGATCCGGCGAAAGCCGCGATGTGCCCGCGGTCCTGGGGACGCGATCAGGGCCCGCGGAGTGCCCCAGGAGCGCTGCTGTGGACAGCCCGAGGGCGTCGGCGACCTCGAGTACGAAGCGCGCGCGGTCGGTCACGGCGACGCTGGGCTGGGTGGACAGCGGGGTTCCCCCGAAACCCGGCAGCTCGACCCGCACCACGCGCAGCCCATGGAGCGCCGGGGTGAGCCAGCGGAAGTCGCGCGCGCTGCCCGGAGCGCCGTGGACCAAGAGCAGCGCCGAAGCGCCCCGGGGGCCCTCGTCGACGACGCTTGCGGGACCGCCGGCGAGTTGAAGGACACGCGGTGATGCGTCGGAAGGTGCGCTCGGGGTGACCATCGAGGTCCTTGGAGTGTGCTCGCGAAGCAGAGGCTGGTACAGGCGACGGCGAGCGGCTACGAAAGGCCGTGCGTTCGAACGCTCTCGTGTTGCTCCTCGCTGCTTGTGGGGGAGCTCCTTCCTTGATGGCTTACCACCGCCACGCCCTCGACGAGATGGCGCGTGGCCACCTGGATTGTCCTGTGTCGGAGCTCCGCTTCGAAGACTCCACGCCCCCGGACCTTCCAAGCATCGCTGGCGACCCGCAGACGCGACGCTACACGGTCTCGGGTTGCGGACGAAGCGCGGCCTTCGTCTGCTACACGCACCGGATGGCCAGCCCGTCGCCCACGCCCGAGTGCCGCTTGCTTCGCCGCGACGGTGGGGGGCGCCTTGGCGGCGTCTATGTCGGCCCGCTCCGGGTCGGCGGGTCGGACTGAGCACACAGGGTTCTGCGTCCCCAGGACGAACCGTGCGCGCTCGCGAGGATGCCCCTGCGTGATACGACCGGGCGAGGAAACCTTGACGCCTTTCGAGGCATGATGGGCCGCGCGCTCTTATGGAGGCGGGCCGTCAGGCCTTGGGCAGCGTGTAACGGACCTCCGTGTCCGTGATGAGATCGTGAACGGTGCGTTTCTTGCGCTCGAAGGCCGCGAGCACGAGACCGGATGCGTACAAGAGGCTGAGCATGCCGTTGCCCACGGCGATGGCGATGAGGACGTCCTGGACACGGCCCATCTCGCCGAAGCGAAGCTGCTCGATGGTGGTGGTGAGGCCGCCGAAGC
>JALVDI010000536.1 GCA_027009115.1 Polyangiaceae bacterium
CGGGAGTCCATGTGGTAGGCCTGGATGCCGCGGATCTGGGCGGGATCGATGTCCGCGGGGGTTACCGTGTGGTGGATCGCCATGCGGGTCTTGGCCGGGTCCGCGGCCGTGCACTCCGTGGGGCGCGCCCCCCACGTTGCCCGATCGACCACGAGGTCCCCGAGCTCCGGGCGCAGCGCCTGATGGGCCTCCCCGAGGGCCCCGACGGGAGACGGAGGCGCCGGCACCACCGCCGACCAGGTCAGCGAGCGCAGGCCGCGCAGGCTCGCCAGCCGGAGCTGTGCCCCGAATGCCTCCATTCCCAGGTCGGCGCGCGCGACGTAGAGCGCACCCTCCGCCCAAGTGATTTCGAGGCGCTGCCAGGGCCCCGGCGTGCCGCTCGCGCTGAAGCCGCGGGCCTCCATCGCGGGGGGGCCATCCGATGCCTCCAGGAGCACCCCGACGCGGGTCGCGCCGCTGGGCGCTCGGAGTGGGGACGAGGTGTGCCATCCGTCGTCGATGGCGAAGGCCTGGCGGAGCGCCGTTCCCCAAAGCGTCACCTCGGGTGCCGTGTCGCTGTCGGTGGGAGAGAGCTCGGAGTCGCGGCCGCAAGCGAGCAGGAGGAGGAAGGCGAGAGGAAGCCGGCGCATGGCACCAAGGATGCCTGCTCGCCGTGGGGTTGCAACGGGCGCAGGGACCCCGCCAGGCAAGGTTGCGAGGCCGGCTGCGACGAAGAAACGAGGCGCCGCTTCTGTTAGCCTTGGGCCCGTATGCCCAAACTGGTCGGCGGCCGCTACGAGATCCTGAACAAGATCGCCGAAGGGGGGATGGGCGCGGTGTACGAGGCGCGGCACCACATGACCCGCAAGGTCGTCGCGCTCAAGATCCTCTTTCCCCACATCGGCAAGAACGCAAGCGCGCGGCAACGGTTCCTGCGTGAGGTCAGCGCTCCGGCCCAGATCGGCCACGAAGGCATCGTCGATGTTCTCGACAGCGGATACGACGCCGAGGACGGCTCCCTGTTCGTGGCCATGGAGCTGCTGCAGGGCGAGACGCTCCGCGAGTGGCTCCGGGCCGGGCAGCGGCCGCGGGACGCGATCTTCGAGCTGTTCCTGCGCCTGCTCGAGCCCCTGGCTGCTGCGCATGCCAACGGCATCGTGCACCGAGATCTCAAGCCCGAGAATGTGTTTCTCCACCGGCGCCGGGATGGTTCCACCGTGCTGAAGGTGCTGGACTTCGGCATCGCGCGCGACCTGGATGCGAGCGAAGCCAACGTGACCCACACGGGGGTGGCGATGGGGACACCGCACTACATGGCGCCGGAGCAGGCCATGAGCGCGCGAGGGGTCCAAGCGACCGCCGACGTCTGGGCCGTCGGAGTGATGTTGTACGAGGCGCTCACCGGGAAGCCGCCGTTCGAAGGGGAGACCGCGAGCGCCATCGTCGTGCACGCCTGCACGCGCCCGCATCCGCCGATCGGCAGCGTCCTGCCCGACCTCGATCCCGCCATCGCCAGCCTCGTCGACCGGTGTCTCGACAAGGAGCCGCAGAACCGGCCTCGGGACGCCGCCGAGCTCGCACGGATGCTGCGGGAAGCTCGGCAGGGGAGAACGAGGACAGAGGCGAGCGCGACGCCTCCGTCGACGCCGCGGACTCGAGAGTCGCCGGTCGCGCACTTCTCCGCGGTGTCCTCGGGCGTTGGTTCCGCTCCGCAGGGAACGCCGCCGTTTGGAGCGACGCCGCAAGGGACGCCGCAACTCGGAGCGACGCCGCAATTCGGAGCGACGCCGCAAGGGACGCCGCAGTTCGGAGCGACGCCGCAGTTCGGAGCGACGCCGCAGGGGACGCCGCAACTCGGAGCGACGCCGCAATTCGGAGCGACGCCGCAAGGGACGCCGCAGTTCGGAGCGACGCCGCAAGGGACGCCGCAATTCAGCCCCGGGAGCCGAGTCGAATCGCGACCGAACAGAGGTGCCCGGCGGATGCTCTTCGGTGGTGCGGCGGTTGGGCTCGTCCT
>JALVDI010000537.1 GCA_027009115.1 Polyangiaceae bacterium
GCAGCGCGACAGTCGGAGGAGAACGGAGTCGGCGTTTTGGTCTTTCGCATCCGCGGCTGGAACGGCGAGGCGAACGATCCGCGGGTCGACGTCACCATGGCTCAGAGCGTCGCCGGCACGCCTGGTACCGCGGGTGATATGGGGCCGCCCGGAGCGGAGTTCCGCGATTTCACCGCCTACGATCCGGACAACCCCATGCGCCCTCTCCCACCGCCCGGATGGGATGGGAACGATTGGCTGTGGGTCCGCGAGGGAGCCTTCTTCATGGGTAACCTCGAGCAGCCCCGTATCCGCGACGACAACGCCTACGTCGCCGACAACAAGCTCGTCGTCTCCCTGCCCGATCGCGTGGAAATCGTCTTCGCCGACACGATGAACGGGCTGCTGGTGCGACTCACCGACGCCGTCGCCGTCGCCACCATCAGCGAGGATCGGACCCGCATCAGTCCGGCGGTCTTCGCGGGGCGCTGGGGCATCCTCGACCTCCTCGACACCGCGCGCACGGTGAACGTTTGCGACGGGGACCCCGAATTCAACTTGCTCCGCAATCAGCTCAACACCATCGCCGACGTACGCAGCGAGCCCGGCAGCGGCGGCCCGGGGGTGCTCTGCGACGCCATCAGCGTCGGGGTGACCTTCGAAGGCTACCGGGTGCGACTGGCCGGCGTGACCCCCGGCCGGACGCCGCCCAACGCCTGCGAGTAGTGCGCTCCGGTCGAAGCGTGTGGACTTGAGCGGGGGACCGAGTGGGCTTATCTTCCCGCTCGCCACGGGGTGTAGCACAGCCTGGTAGTGCGCAAGCTTTGGGTGCTTGATGTCGTCGGTTCGAATCCGGCCACCCCGACCGAGAAGGCTCGACCGAACAGGAGGCCCGAGGACGTCGCGTGGCGATGCCTCGGGCCGGTTCGAGGGCCGACCCCGCGCCGATGGCTCTTGCTTGCCTTGCGCTTCGAGTGCGAGGCCTGCTTCGCCTTCGCCTTGTCGGCCTCTCCGCCCGCCCAGCGCCGCTACTTCTTGCTCACCTCGCGCTTCGAGTGCGAGGCCTGCTTCGCCTTCGCCTTGTCGGCCTTCTGCTGCTTGGCGGCGGATTTCTGCGCCTGGTTGCGTTTCTTCGACTTTGGGGACTTGTCGCCCATTCGGACCTCCTTGCGCGGAGGCGAATGCTTCCGGCCACGCATCCTCGCACCGATCCGCCTCAAAAGACAGCGCTCCGGTCGATGCCGGTCCGTGGGTCGTCTTGGCGCCCCCTCGAGGATTCGAACCCCGGACCGTCGGCTTAGAAGGCCGCTGCTCTGTCCAACTGAGCTAAGGGGGCAGGGCCCCAGAACCTAGCGCCCACCGGCACGCCGCTCAAGAGCCGCCGATCTCCCGGCGGGCGGCCACTCCCAGCCAGCGAGTCGCCGACGCAGAGGCCGCCTCCTCCCGCTCCTGCCCGGTGGAGCGCGGGTTTCCTGGGGCCATGGGCCTACCGCGACCCGCGCCAGAGGTCGGGAGGTCGCCGGCGTCGGTTTCGCCAGCGCGCGCCACAGTGAGGCCAGTGAGCGAGCGTTCGGGGAAACTGGCTCGTGTGCGTCCGATACGGGGGCCATGTCGAGCAAGAATTATGTGTGGAGCATGCTCTTCGTTGCGCTGGGTGGGTGTGTCGGCAACGACCCGGAGCCGGCTCCCGAACCGTACGCTCTGGGGCTCGTCTGCACCGACACGGTGTGTGACCGCGAGGCGCGCGAGTGCGAGAGTCGCGTCTGGGACTACTGCGGGAGCTGCGTTCGGGCCTGTTCTGGTTACTGCAGCTGCACGGACATCTGCGACCCTAGCACGTGTCATCTCCGCTCTTGCGCGGACTCGGAGTGCCTCGAGTGGGAGTATGAGGCAGAGCTCGGCGGCCCGGACACCAAGGTCTACGAGAGCTGCCTGGAGTACCAAGCGCGAGCCGCGGAGTGCGGAATCGAGCCGCCCGACTGTGAGTGGTCTGCGTATACGGAACGTCGAGAGGCC
>JALVDI010000538.1 GCA_027009115.1 Polyangiaceae bacterium
ACCGTGCCGCCTGGGCGCGGGTGCGGCGGGTGGAGGCGGCGCTGGGCTTCAAGCTCATCGAGTCCCACTCCGGCGGCGAGGGGGGCGGTCGGAGCCGCCTCACCCCGAGGGCCCTGGATTTCGTGCGCCGCTACCGCGCCTTCCTGGAGCGCAGCGAGGCGCTCCTCGAGCAGGCCTTCCGCGAGAGCCTGGGCTGAGCTGCCGCCCCCGTCCGGATCCGGCGAGATCGCCCGGTCGGACCGTTGGCTTGCAAGCGGCGCTTTTCGCGCTTCTTTGCAGTTTCTGCAGTCGTACCAGGACACGCGTGGACGAGGAAAACCCGTCACCAATTCGCAGGGTGGCCCTTTCGAGGCCGCCGCCGTTGTTAAAGCGGTATAAAAACGCTTTTTCCTATACTAAGAACGCTGCAGTATAGTTACCCCCAATTTGGGGTACTGGATAGCAAAAGGGCTATGTTACGTTTTGTTTTACGGGAACGCGGGGACCCCCGCCGCCGGAACATGGGCGCCAGCCGGGCGGGGCGAGCGAGTGGCGCAACCGATCCCAAACCACAAGCTTGACTTGGAGACGCGATATGAAATCAGCGTTGCTTGGTTTTGTCATGTTTGTTGCCGGGAATGAGCCTGCGAACACGCAAACGAGGCCTCGGGTTTGGAGATTTCTATGAAGCGACCGGTAAACGGACGGGGATCGTTCCTCGGTCTGGTGGGGGCGATCCTCTTAGCGATCGGATTGAGCTCGGCCGCCCAGGCGGTGAGCGTCGAACTGGATAGCATCGTCAGCGAGCCTCAGGGAGGAAACTGCAGTACGGGCACCTTCCGCATCAGCACCACCAGTTCGTACCAGGGAACGGCGCTCGACGTGCTGCTCGAGGTTACCGCAGCGGACAACGAGTACTCGGGCCCCTGCCTAGCCGTCAACAACGGCGTGCTGGAGGTGAGCCTCAAGGACGAAGACACGGCGGGAACCGACGCGTGGATCGAGATGAAGCTGCAGCTCGTGGAACAGGGCACCAGCGTACCCGTCGTCGTCGACCGTCTGCAGCTCGCGTCGTTCGACCTTGATGCCTACCCCGTGCAGACGGACAGCGACGACGTCTACCTGTACAACCCCCCCGACAGCGCGGTCTACGTCTCAGGCAGTTCCAACGTGACCTACCGCAGCGTGAGCCTTTCCTCGGTGGGCACGCCGGGACTCGTCTACAACACGCAGCTGGAGGGCTGGAACGATGACAACTGCAACGACTCCGCCACCAGCCCCGACCCCACCTGCCGGGCGGGAGCCGTTTTCGCCAACACCTCCAGCATCGACCTGCGCCTGCAGAACGACGACGCCTACGGGGATGCGGGCGAGAGCTCGTATCGCCTGTTCTTCGTCTCCTTGAAGGTCAGTGATCTCGAACCCATCTTCACCGACAGTGATTACGGGGACGCTCCCAGCAGCTACGGTCAGGCGGGCCTCGGCCGCACGGCCTACCGCTCGCTGGGCGGTGGCCTGATTCCCGACCAGGAAGCGGCTTACCAGGCAAGCGCCGGAGCCGACGCCGACGACAGCGTCGTCAATGCCCAGATCTTCGACGACGACGAGGCCGTTACCTCAGGAGGCGCCGACTTTCAGGGGCAGAGCCTCGAGCTGGGCTCAAACACCACGCTGGACGTGGCCACCTACAACGAATCCGGCGCCTCGGCCTACCTCAGCATCTGGGCCGACTGGAACCGCGATGGCGACTTCGACGACGCGGGTGAGCGCGTGCTGGCCAACCAGTCCGTTGCCTCGGTGGGCCTGGCTACCGTCCCCATCACCTTGACCGTGCCCGCGAACGCCACGACGGGCACCACCTACTTGCGGGTGGTGTACAGCGAAAACACGGTCAGCACCCCCGACGCCGCGGGCGGCGGAACGGGCGAGGTGGAGGACTACGCCTTCACGCTCTTCGCGTTGCCCACCGCCACCGACGACGCGGCCACCACCTACGAGAACACCCCGGTCACGAT
>JALVDI010000539.1 GCA_027009115.1 Polyangiaceae bacterium
CCGTTGCCTCCGTCTCCGTTGCCTCCGTCTCCGTTGCCTCCGTCTCCGTTGCCTCCGTAGAGCACGACGGGCTCCATGTCGTCGGGCATCTGGGCGAGCTCCTCGTCGGTGAGTCGCGCGTAGACCTCGACGAGGTTGCCCCCCGGGTCCTTCAGCCAGAGCTCGTGGAGCGGGGTGCCGCGCCAGGTGGTGCGCGCCGGTTTGTGGATGGGCCAGCCGGCGGCCTCGGCTCTGCGGTGGGTGTCCACCACCGCCTCCTTGGTGCCCACGTCGATGCCCAGGTGATAGAGCGTGTCGTGGTGGAGCGTCTTGCCGTCGGAGACGAGGAGGACGAAGTTCGTCCGCAGCGGCTCACTGACGAAGACGACGTAGCGGTGGGTCCACTCCTTGGGCGTGACGTCCAAGAGCCAGGTGTAGAAGCGCGTCGCGGCTGGGAGGTCGGGGACGCGGACGCTGGCGTGGAACTCCTGAGGCTTGGGGCCGGCGGGGACCTCGCGGAGGGCGGCGAGTACCTCCAGGCGCGCGCGGATCTGGTCTCGAGTGCGGCGGAACGCTTCCAGCCGCTCGGTGTCGCTGAGCTTCTCGTCCTTGCGGTCCGGGTCGGGCACCGGCCAGTGCAGCCGCCGGGTCTGGGAGAGGAACGCCGGGCACTCTTCCTCGGCGCAGAGGGTGACGACGAGGTCGACGGTGGCGGGATCGATGCTGTCGACGGACCTGGAGCTGTGGTGCGCGATGTCGACGCCCACCTCCGCCATGGCCTTGACGGCGAAGGGGTTGAGCTGCGTCGGCCTCGAGCCCGCCGACTGGACTCGGACGGCGTCGCCGAAGATCTGTCGGGCGAGGCCCTCGGCCATCGGGGAGCGGGCCGAGTTGGCGACGCAGAGGAAGAGGACGGAGTCGAAGGGGATCGCGGGCATGGGGACCTCAAGGGCGGGCGGTAGAAGCGGCCGGCGTGAACCAGCCCTTCGTGCGGTTGGCGAAGGCGACGAGGGAGAGCATCACGGGGACCTCGATGAGGACGCCGACGACCGTTGCGAGGGCTGCGCCGGACTCGAGTCCGAAGAGGCTCACGGCCACCGCGACGGCGAGCTCGAAGAAGTTCGACGTGCCGATCATCGCGGCCGGGGCGGCGATTTCGAAGGGCAAGTGGAGCGCCTTGGCGAGCCCGTAGGCGATCGTGAAGATGCCGTAGCTCTGGAGCACGAGCGGGACGGCGATGAGCAGGACCCGCCCGGGCTGGGCGACGATGGTCTCGGCCTGGAAGCCGAAGAGCAGGACGACCGTCAGCAGCAGGCCGAGCATGGACGCCGGTTTGAACTTCTGCGCGAGCTCCCCCACCGCCTCGCGACCCCCGTGCTGGAGCAGCCGATGCTGCACGACGACCCCGGCCAGCAGGGGGATGACGACGAAGACGACCACGGAGGCCACGAGCGTCTCCCAGGGGACCGCGATCCCGGTCACGCCGAGCAGGAGCCCGGCGATGGGCGCGAAGGCGAACACCAGCACCAGGTCGTTGAGGGAAACCTGGACGAGGGTGTAGTTGGGGTCTCCGTCGGTGAGGTGGCTCCAGACGAAGACCATCGCCGTGCAAGGCGCGACGCCCAGGAGGATCATCCCGGCGATGTACTGTTCGGCGTCCTGAGAGGGGACGAGCCCGGCGAAGACGTGTTCGAAGAAGAGCACGCCGAGGGCGGCCATCGTGAAGGGCTTGATGAGCCAGTTGACCACGAGGGTGAGGGCGAGCCCCTTGGGCTTGTCGCGGACCTCCTTCAGCGACGACAGCTCGACCTTGAGCATCATCGGAAAGATCATCAGCCAAATCAGGATGGCCACGACGAGGTTCACCCGCGACCACTGCAGCCGCGCGATGAGCTCGAAGAGCCCTGGGGCCATCAGGCCGATACCGACGCCGGCGCCGATGGCGAGGGCGACCCAGAGTGAGAGGAAGCGTTCAAAGATGCCCATGGCTCAAGGTTCCTGGGAGCTC
>JALVDI010000540.1 GCA_027009115.1 Polyangiaceae bacterium
ATGCCTGTCGCGGACCCGTCGAGGAGGGTCGTGCCGTTGTATTCGGTCACGTTGGCGATGCGGTCGACTTCGCTCATGAGGGCGCTGAACTCCTGCTGAGCGTAGCCGCGCTCGGTGTCGCTGACGGTGTCCGATGAGGCCTGCACGGCCAGCTCGCGCATGCGGCCCATGATGCCCTGGACCTCGTTCATGGCGCCTTCCGCGGTTTGAAGCAGAGAGATGCCGTCGTTGGCGTTGCGCTCGGCCTGGCCGAGGCTGCGAATCTGGGCCTTGAGGTTCTCGCTGATGGCGAGACCGGCCGCATCGTCCGAAGCACGGTTGATGCGAAGACCGCTGGAGAGCTGCGCAAGGCTCTTCTGGAGTGCGCCACCGGTCTTCGACAGGTTGCGCTGCGCGTTGAGGGAACCGACGTTCGTAACGATGCTCATTGCCATGGGGATACCTCTTCCTTGAGAACAAAGACGGAAACCAGCCAGATTTCCGATGGAAAGGCGATGGATCGATCGCGTTCGATCGCTCGCCAATGAAGTAGCTTCTCGATCGCGGGTGAGCAGCTACGTAGGGGCACTCGGGCGGGGAGGAGGATCCCTTTAGAGAAAAAAACAGGAACGTTCTTTTCGTTCTCCGCGCGCTTTCTCTCCTGGTTGGAGCGCGGCGGACGGAACGCGACGAGCGAGGCGGCATGCGCCGTCCCGCTCGGGCGTTCGGTTTCGAACTCGGACTCTTCAGCCCGTAGGCGCGAGCTTCGACGCGTCGCTCGTGCGGCGGGCACCGCCGGTGGCTTCGAGGAGCTGCGGCCCGAGCTTGGGGTCGCTCAGCTCGACGCCGAGCTGACCTTTCTTGACCCAGCGGACCTTGACCGCGAATGCCGGTCCGGCGCCCTGCGCGAAGCGAACGACGAGGCGCGCCCCGGGAGCGACGGGGATGAGCGTCGCCAGGCGCATTCCGGAGTCGGAGACGTCGATCACCTCGGCCCGTGCCGAGCGTCCCCCAGCGGTCACCCGCACCACGTGGCGGGTTTCGACCCGCTGGTGGCGCCGAACGTAGTTGGCCAGCGGCCCGGGGTGCGGTGGGCCCGGCGGGGGTTCGCTTTCGTGCCGACGCCTTCCCTGACGCAGGCGCACCACGTCCGCCGTGAGGAGGCGTTCGGCGAGGCTGCTGAAGGACTGGGCGAAGGTTCCGCTGAGCTGGTCCATGAGCAGCGGGCGCCGCTTCGTGACGGAGGCGTGCACCTTGGAGCTGGCGGGGAGCGTCGCCGCGAGAGGCACCTCGATGGAGAGGAAGTCCTCGGCCATGCGCGTGAACGCCGCAAAGGTGCGCGCCTGACCTGGATGCTCCACCTGGTTGCCGACCAGGAGGGCGCCGAAGTGATCGAGATAGCGATCGAGAGAGCGCGCGAAGGCGGGGGCCTTGGGCTCCAGGCGACGGAGCACGTGCCGCACCCGTTCGGTCTCGCAGCGCGTCGAGGCGCCGTCAAAAGCGTTCTTTTCGCCCGCGGAGAGGGCGCACTGCCGCAGGGAGCGGTAGACGGCGCTCTTCAGGAACCCGTAGGCGTTCTGGAGGGCCGTTAGCTGAGGGGTCGTCACGACGACGCGGAGATCGGCGAGGTCGAAGAAGTCGATCACGTTGAAGCTGGAGCCGGCGCCGCAATCCACGAGCACGACGTCCGCGTCGAGGCTCTGGAGGTGGCGGATGAGCTTGAGCTTGGCGGCGTGCGGCAGGTTTGCGGCGTCGGCGACCCCGCTGGTGCCGGGGAGCAGGAAGAGGCGGGCTTCCCCCGTCGGGACCACCGCCTCTTCGAGCGAACCGATGCGTTTGTCGACGAAGGCCTGCAGTGTGTGGCCAGGCCTCTCAACGCCGAAGAGGGTGTGCAGATTTGCTGAGCCCAGGTCCGCGTCGACGAGCACCACGCGGAAGCCGAGGCGAGCCATTGCAATGCCGAGGTTCGAGGCCACCACGCTCTTGCCGACGCCTCCCTTGCCCCC
>JALVDI010000541.1 GCA_027009115.1 Polyangiaceae bacterium
TCGGGTCGACTCCGGCGCGAGTCGGCGCGGGCGTTGAACGAGACCTTCGAGAGGCGGGCACCGAGGTTTGCGAAGGTGCGGCGTCGCGAGGGTAGCGAGACGAGCGTTTCGACGGCCCTTCGCCTGCACGTGGGCGAGGTGCAGGTGGAGCTCCCGGCCGAGTTCGACGAGGGCACGCTTCGGCGAGTGCTGGAGGTGCTCTTGTCCACGGGAGGCGTGCGATGATCCCGCAGGACGTCGAGGTGTTCGTGGCGCTCGAGCCGGTGAACATGCACCTGAGCTTCGACCGGCTCGCGGCGCTGGTGACGGCGTGGATGGGACGCTCGGCGCGCGACCCGGCGCTGTATGTCTTCCTCAACCGCCGGCGCACGCTGCTCAAGGCGCTGTTCTTCGACGGGACGGGGTACTGCGTGTTCTACAAGCGCCTGGACCGCGGTCGGTTCCAGCTGCCGGAGCCGGTCGACGAGGGGCGCGTGTTGGAGATGAGCGAGACCGAGCTCGAGCAGCTGCTCGACGGTCTGGAGCCCGGGGCGCGACGTCGCGGTGAGTCGCCGCCGACACTGCACTGAGGGGATCGAACGAGAGTCTGACTGGAGGCAAGGTTCCACCCTTCTTGCCTCGTGGCCACCAAGGTTGTGCCGCAGGCAAGGTTCCACCCCTTTTGCCTCGTGGCCACGTGATGCCGCGACTGCATTCCTTCAAGAAAAGTTCCACCCTTCTTGTCACCGCCCTGGGCTACCGCAGCGGCCGCCGGAAGGCTCCACCACGTTTGCCTCGTGGCGGGACACCTCGCCTTCGTTCCCCGTCAGCTCAGCTCACGTTGTGGCACGTCACGCGGCGAGGGCGCCACCGGGTGGGTACATTCCCTCTGGCCACTGGACCGGCTGTCCTGCTCTGGCGAGGGCGCGGGCGGCGTCGTAGGCGGCGTAGCGGAGCCGGCTGGCTTCACGGTACGCCTCGACGTTCTCTGGTCGGCCGAAGGCATACGGCCGACGCTTACGCTTGGGCTTCGTCGGCCGCTGGCGGACGTTCGTCTCGAGTACGCCGGCGACTCCGAGGCAGGGCTCGGCGGGCGGCGAGTCGCACCAGCTCCTCAACGTCGCGAGGTAGGCGCCCCGTGACAGCGACTCCATGCCCGGCAGCCGACTGAGCCGCAATCGGGCGCTGCGCCAGAAGTCTGAGCGCTCCTTTGGTCGCTTCGCGAGCTGCCATCGTGTGCGGTCGAGGTAGGCGGTCTCCAGTTCGTCTCCCTCGTGCAGCCCTGCGACTGCGAGGAAGCCCGGCCACTCCGTGAAGCAGCGCACCAGCCCTGCGTTCTTGGGGTTTTCGAGCACGTACTTCACGCGAGCGGCGGCGCCTTCTTCGTCGAGAATCGGCTGCGCGTCGTAGCGGCGTGGGAACACCGGGCCCACGCGACCCAGAAGGAGGTTCAGGGTTTGCGCGACTCTCGCCAGGAAGTAGCCAACAAAGGAGGCCAGGTTCTTTCCCGGCGCGCGCACCACCAGATGCAGGTGGTTGCTCATCACCACCACCGCGAACACCTCCACCGGCGGTAGCCCCTGCTTGGCACAGTGCTCCTGCGCCCGCGCGAGCGCCGAGCTCACCAGGTCTCCGGCCAGCTTCTCGGCTTCGTCGACCGTGAGCTGCGGCTGGCTTTGGGGTCGACGGCGGTTCGCGCTCGTGACCAGGCGCGCCAGTCGTTTCCGCAGCCGCCGCCGCTTCGTCGCCACCACCCGACGTGCATTCCGGTCCGGCGGCTCCAGCTTCGACGAGAGCAGCGGGTGGAGCCAGAAAACCTCGCCGAGTGTTCGTGTGGTCACGAAGAAGAGGTGCGCAGGGTCTTCACAGCGGAGTGGGCGAGAGCGACGCGGGGGCGGGTGGTCGGACATGCAGGGTCTTCGGGCCGTCCTCGCTTACGTTGCCTGCCTGGCCCGGCAAAAAGGGTGGAAGCTTTCCCGGGGCTGGCTGGCCCGGCAAAAAGGGTG
>JALVDI010000542.1 GCA_027009115.1 Polyangiaceae bacterium
GTCCCCTTCGCCGAGAGCGGCACCAAGCACCGGGAGGAGCGGCTCTATTTCCTGCGTATCCAGGTGTTGCGCGAGATCGCCACCGGCGTCAAGCAACGCCTGGGCCTCGAGCCCTGGGGACGCCTCAAGGTCGGCTATGTCGGCCTGGATGCCTCCATGCCCTTCGTGCGGCGCTGGGCGCCGGCGCTCGATGTGGTCCCGGACACCCTCGTGGAAGGCATCGCCGGGATCCTCGATCACCTGCGGCGCGTGCGGATGCTTCACGACGCCTCGACGAAACTCTTCGAGATCCTGTGGAACAGCGGCGACAAAGAGGTGCAATACGGTTACGTGCCGAGCTTCGTCGGCGGCCCCAAGGGCATGAAGCTGCGCCGCGAGTCCTTGGATCTCCCGGCGCGCGTCGCGCAGTGGATCGGCAGCCGGCCGACGCAGGTGTGGAACGCCGTCGCTTCGTGGGGTGTGCCGGAGCACGATCTGGAGAGGTTCCTCGAGGAGCTGTGGAACACGCTCGTCGCCGCCGGGATCCTCGTCCCGGTCACCCTGACCGGCTGGGGCAAGCCGCTGAAGGGAAGCGCGGGCGCCCATCAGATCGACAGCGCCCGGCTCATCCTTCACGCCCACACGGGCCGCTACCGCTGCGAGCAATGCCGGCGCACCACCATCCGCCGGGGCCCCTCGAGCATCTGCCCGGCCTGGCGCTGCGGCGGCCGCCTGGTTTGGGAGGACGAAGCCCCCGACGACTTCGATCTGCGCGTCCTCGACGGTGACTATTCGATGCTCCGTGTGGCCGAACACTCGGCGCAGGTCCCCCACGACAAGCGCGAGCGGATCGAAAACCAGTTCAAGGGCGAGGGAGAACGGCTCAACACCCTCGTCTGCACGCCCACGCTGGAACTCGGTGTCGATATCGGCGCGCTCGATGCGGTGCTGATGCGCAACGTGCCGCCGACCGCGGCCAATTACCGACAACGAGCGGGCCGCGCGGGCCGGCGGCACCGCATGGCCGTGGATTTGACCTACGCCCAGGCGAGGGGATTCGATCAGGCCTACTTCCGCGAGCCGCTCAAGCTGCTGCTCGGACAAGTCGAGCCACCCCGGTTCAACCTCAAGAATGAGGTGATGATCCGCAAACATGTGCACGCCACGGTGCTCACCACCCTGCATGGCATCGCGCGCAACGCCGATGACGCGACGCGACGCGCGATCGACGACACGCTCCGTCGTTGCTTCCCGCCGACGCTGCGAAGCTACCTCTTCACACCGGGAGGTGAAGTCCTCGACGCGGTGCGCGACGTCTCCGACTTGGGCGGAATCATCGGGAAGCACCGGGCCACGCTGATCGCCGCCCTGCGGCGCGCGTTCACCGAGTCCTGGCCGGACGAGGACGCGGCCGCGGTGGCCATCTCCCGGATCGAGCGGATGCTCGACGACATGCCGGTCGCCCTTCAGACCGTCCTCAAACGCTTCAAGCGTCGGCTCGACTGGGCCCTGGGCGAACTCCGTCGGTTGAGCCGGGTGAAGCTCAAGAAAGGCGATCTCGATCCCGAGGACAAGGCGCATGAGCGGCGCTGCGAGAAGGTCATTGCGCGCCTCAAGGGCACCCATTCGCGCTCGCGCCACCAGTCGCAGGGGGGACCGGACGACGCCGAGACGATGGCCGCGCTGGCGCGGGAGGGCTTCCTGCCCGGTTACGGTCTCGAGTCGGGCAGTCTGGTCGGCACGGCCGAACCGCCGCGAATGACCCAAGGGCTCGACGACTTCGATCTGCCGCGGCCGCCGACCCTGGCCTTGCGCGAGTACGTGCCGGGCAACACCATCTACGCCAACGGATTCCGCTTCGTGCCTCGACGCTTCCTGCTCACCCCGGAGGAAACCCTGCGCGTCCGGGTGGTAATCGAGCGGCAAGTCGTTCAGGAGATCGGCATCGACACCCCCAACGCGCCCCTGGGCAGGCAGGAGCTGCGCGCGGTCCCGGTGTGC
>JALVDI010000543.1 GCA_027009115.1 Polyangiaceae bacterium
CTCCATGAGCGCCTGCAGCGCACAAATGGGGTCGACCTCGGTGACGAGCACGCGCGCACCCTGCCGCGCCAGCGCCTGGGCGCACCCCTTGCCGACGTCGCCGTAACCGGCCACGACGGCGACCTTGCCGGCGATCATCACGTCCGTGGCGCGCTTGATGCCATCGACGAGCGACTCGCGGCAACCGTAGAGGTTGTCGAACTTCGACTTGGTGACCGAGTCGTTCACGTTGATCGCGGGGCACTTGAGGGTTCCTTCCGCGGCCATCTTGCGCAGGTCCTTGATGCCCGTCGTCGTCTCTTCCGACAGCCCGATGATCTTCTCGGACCCCTCGAAGAACTGCGGGTACTTCGCGTGGGCGATCTTCGTCAGATCGCCTCCGTCGTCGAGGATGAGGTTGGGCGCCTTGCCGCCTTCGAAGGCAGCGAGCTGCTGGTGGATGCACCACTCGTACTCTTCTTCCGTCTCGCCCTTCCACGCGAAGACGGGGATCCCAGCCTTCGCGATGGCCGCCGCCGCATGATCCTGTGTCGAGAAGATGTTGCAGCTCGTCCAGGTCAGCTCCGCGCCGAGCTCACGCAACGTCTCGATGAGCACCGCGGTCTGGATGGTCATGTGCAGGCAGCCCGCGATCCGCGCGCCGGCGAGCGGCTTCTGCCCCGCGTACTCCTCGCGGATGGCCATGAGGCCCGGCATCTCCTTTTCGGCGATGGCGATCTCGCGGCGGCCCCAGTCGGCGAGGGAGAGGTCGGCGACCTTGTACTTGAGCGTCGAGCTCTGGGAGGTGGTGGTCTGGCTGGTGGTGGTCATGTCGTGTCCGGAACGGTTGTCGTTTTCAGGGTTGGGGGCGACGCGCCGCGAGGACTTGCCAGTCGAGATGACCGTCAGGACCGTCGCCGCAGCGCGCCGCCGGGATCGGGAGGACGCGGGCCTCGCACAGCCCTGCGGAGGTGGCGAAGGCGAGCAGCTCGTCGGCGCCGAAGCCGAGCCACGTGTCCGCCTCGGCCCGGAGGCGCTCGTCCTGGTGCGCGGCGTAGTCCACCACCAAGACGAAGCCTCCGGGTCGTGCAAGCTCGCCCAACAAGCGCAAGGCCCGGCCGGGTCGCGGGGCGTGGTGGAGCAGCCGCGACGCGAAAACGGCGTCCGCTCCCCCATAGGCGGAGACGCGGTCGACGAGCCCTTCGTCGCCGAGCTCCGCCTGGAAGAGCTCGACGTTGTCGTAAGCGTAGCGCGTCATGCGCTCCTTGGCCTGCTCGAGCTGGGTCGCCTCGCGATCGACGGCGAGCACGCGATCGAAGATCGGCGCGACGACCGAGAGCATGGCGCCATGCCCCGTGCCCACGTCGACGGCGAAGCGGCGGTAGGGCACGAGAGGAGCCAGCGCGCTCAGGTAAGCTCCCAGCTCGCTCGGCCAGGAAGGCCGCGGGCCGCGGGCCGTGGCAAAAAACGCGCGGGCGGGCTCGTCGCGCGCACGCACGACCTCGGCGATGCGCTCGAAGGTGCCGTCCTCGGAACAGAGCCGCCGCCCCGCCACGAGCGCGTCGGCCACGACCGGGTCTTCGGCGACTCCCTCGGCCAGGCGCACGAACACCCGGGTCCCCTGCTTGCGTACCGCCAGGAGGCGAGCGGTCCGCAAGGGCTTGAGGTGGCGCGAGACGTTCGGCTGGGATTCGCCCAGGAGCTCGGCGAGCTCACCGATGGCCAGCTCTTCGACGGACGCGAGCGCCAGCAGGCGCAGCCGCACCGGCTCGCCGAGGAGGCGGTAGAGCCGCCAGCGAGCCTCCATCGCGACCGGTGCGTCCACGGCGAGCACATATACGAGCATGCGCATGCACGCAAGCTCCGGCGACACTCCCTGACACGCGTGTGAACGATACTCACACCGAGGGGTCCGGATCTTCACCGGGACGTCGGCCGCAGAATCCTACCAGGGGCTGGTACACCTCATGCCGGTACACCTCATGCAACCCGCCAAGCTGC
>JALVDI010000544.1 GCA_027009115.1 Polyangiaceae bacterium
ACCGAAACGTCCCGTCTCCACTCCGCCGGCCGCCCGCACCTCCCTCCCCCCAGAGCGCCCCGTCTCCACTCCGCCGGGCGCTCGAAGCTCCCTGCCACCGAGGCGCCCTCCCCTCCAGGTCCTGGCTCCCGGCGCCACCGAGTCCCTCGGCCGAGACGAGCTCGCGGCCCCGCTGCTGCATCTACCTCGCGCCCACACGACCCTCGACGACCGCCTCATGCCCCTCGAACGCCGGCTCGCGCACCTCGAGGAGGTAGGCGCCCCTGGGCCTGCGCGGGCCGAGGCGTGGCGTGAGTTCGCGCAGGCCTGCCAGCGGGAGCTGGGCTCCCTCGAGGAGGCGGCGCGGGCCTACCGAGAAGCCGCAGCGGCAGACCCGACCGACTACGCCGCGCTGCGCAGCGCCGCGACGCTCTGCGCCTCCACGGGACGGCTCGATCTGGCGCGCGCGTACGCGGCGGCGGCGACGGCGGCGGCACCCCGGCGCCAGAGGGCGGGAGCCCTCGAGAGCGAAGCCCGTCTGCTGGCGCGCGCCGGTGCCCTCGACGCCGCCCGAACCAAGCTGCGCGAAGCCATCGAGGAAGGGGCGGGCCCGGAGGCACGCCTCCTCCTGGCAGAGCTGAGCGACGACGAAGCCGTCGCGACGGAGCTTCGTCGCGACGCGGCGCTCCAGCTCCGACAGACGCACCCCGGACGGGCGCGCTTCCTTCTCGCGGGCGCCGCGTCAGACGACGAGGCGTTGCGCACGCTCGCGCGGTGGCGCGTCGAAGACGGGCACCTGGAAGCCGCGGTCTTCGCCCTGGCGGCGGAAGTCGAGCGCAGCGACGACCCGGACCGCCGGCGCTCGCTACGCACCCTCGCCGCCGAGCTCGCGGAGCAAGGACAACGCCCGGACCTCGCCTTCGAGCTCCTCGCGGCGGCCCACGCCGACGAGCCCCTTCTCGAAGTCCTCTACGAGCCCCTGGCCATGGACGCAGAGGCCGCGGGGTGGCCCGCGACGGTCGCGGTCTGGTTGGAGCGCCTGGGAACCATCGCCGACCGCGCCTCCGCTGGCTCGTGGCGGATGCGGGCCGCGATGGCCTTCGAGCGGCTCCCCGGAGGGGACGGTTGGGCGACGGAGCTGGCCGTGCGGGCGCTCTCCTGTCGGGTCGGGTCCTCCCAGCCAGCGGACGAAGCGCTCGCCTGGCTCCGCGCACGCGCCGCACGCACGCGCGACGTGGCCCTGCTGGCCGACGCCTACGAGCGGGCCGCGAGGACCTCGGAGACGGAGGGGGCGGTCACCCTGCTCGTCGAGCTCGCGGAGCTGGCCGAGGCTCGCTTGGGGACCGTGCACCGGGCGCTCTGGGCCTGGCGACGCGTGCACCGGCTCCACCCCGACCACCCGAGGGCGGCAGCCGAGGTCGAACGGCTGAGCATCAAAGCGAGGGTGAAAGAGGGGCTCGTCCGTCTCGCGGAGGAAGACCACGCGAAGCACGCGACCCCGGCCTCGGCGCGCCGCCTCGCCGCGATGCTGCGCGACCATCCCGACCAACGCGGGCGCGCCGTCGCGCTCTACCGCGAGGCGCTCGCGTCGTCCCCGGAGGACCGCTCGGCCTTCGCGTCCCTCGAGCGGCTGCTCTGGCTCGAAGGGGACGAGGAGGGGCTGCTCACCTTCTTCGACGAGCGCGCCCAAGCCCCGGACGCATCCCGACCGGAACGGCTGCGCGTCCTGTCCCTCGCCGCAGGACTTCGGGCGGTCCGAGGCGACCTTCGAGGCGCTGCAGAGGTCGGTGAAAGGCTCCTCGCCCTCGTGCCGCAGCACGCGCTCGCGACCGCCCGCCTGGAACTCGCCGCCGCCATCGATCCGGACCCTGCGCTCCGCCAGGCCGCCGACAGGGCACGTTGGGCGCAACCGGTCGACCCCAGGCACGCCCGCGCTCACGCGCGCGCCCTCGCCCGCCAGCCCGACCGCAAGGACGAGGCGATCGCCCGGGCCCGCG
>JALVDI010000545.1 GCA_027009115.1 Polyangiaceae bacterium
ACGCCAGCACCCGGCGCCACGCCAGCACCCGGCGCCACGCCAGCACCCGGCGCCACGCCAGCACCTGGCGCCACGCCAGCACCTGGCGCCACGGGCTGAGGCGTCACCGGCGGCACCGAGCCGGCAGCCGGCGGCGTGACCCCGGGCGGGGGCGGCGGAGGGGGTGGGTTGTCTTCGTTGCACGCCCCGAAGAGCATGCTGGCGATGAGTACAGCGCAGATACGTGGCAAGAACGACCTCCTGCGCGAGGTTCGTTGATCCGAGGGCTTCGGTCAACGCCTGCCTTTGACAGGACCACGGGGGGGACCTACCGGGTGAACCGTGGACCTCGACGAGCTCCGCTCCCGTCTCGGCCAACATCGGCCGCGCGTCCTGGCGTCCCCGCGGCAAGCCGCCGTCGCGGCGGTGCTTCGGCCCAGCGACGGAGGCGCCGAGGTCCTGCTCATCAAGCGCGCCGAGCACCCGAACGACGCCTGGTCGGGTCACATGGCGCTGCCCGGTGGGCGGCGGGATCCGGACGATCGCGACCTGCTCGCGACAGCTCTTCGCGAGACCCGAGAAGAGTTGGGCCTGGCCCTCGGCCCGTCGGAGCTGCTCGGTCAACTCGACGACGTCCCCACCCATCGCGCCGGCCTGACCGTCCGCCCTTACGTCTTCGCCGTCGAGGGCGAGCCTCCTCTGCAACCGAACCACGAAGTCGCCGAGGCGCTCTGGACACCCCTCGGTCCCCTGAGGCGCGGCGAGCGCGATCGCGTCTACCGTTACGAAGGCGAAGGGGGCACGCTCTCCTTCCCCGCCTTCGACGTCGACGGCCGGGT
Organism: Polyangiaceae bacterium; assembly: GCA_027009115.1. Lineage (GTDB taxonomy): Bacteria > Myxococcota_A > Polyangia > Polyangiales > Houyiibacteriaceae > JALVDI01. Next base: position 819 of record JALVDI010000545.1, read on the forward strand.
CGTCTGGGGCTTGACCTATCGCATGCTGCGCTCCCTCTTCGCGCTCGTCCCGCCGGCGCGCTGAGGTAGCATCGCCCCATGAAAAAAGCTCTCGTGACGGGAGGCTGCGGCTTCTTGGGCAGCTCCATCGTGCGCGCCCTGCTCGACCGGGGCGTGGCCGTGCGTGTCTTGGCACTCCCGAGCGAGCCAACGATCAACATCGAAGGCCTCGACGTCGAGATCGAACGGGGCGACATCCTCGACGTCGAGGCCTGCAAGCGGGCCGTCGCCGGATGCGACCACGTCTTCCACGCCGCCGCGATCTACAAGAGCTACGCACCAGACCCCAGCCGGATGTACGCCGTCAACCTGCGCGGCACCTTCCATGTGCTGGAGGCCTGCCGCCGCGCCGACGTCGAGCGGGTCGTCGCCACCGCGAGCATCGTGGCGTTGGGGCGTCCCCCGCGCGGGACCCTCGGCGACGAAAACCTCGCCTACGACGTCTGGGACCTCGACTTCCCTTACTCGCGGGCGAAGCTGCACAGCCGCCACATCGCCGAGGACTTCGCGCGCTGGGGGCTGGATGTGCGCATCGTGTGTCCGGGGATCGTCTTCGGACCTCGGGACATCGCCCCGACGCCCTCCGGAAAGCTCATCCTGGAGGTCGCCAAAGGCGCGGCGCCGCCGGTCTACTTCGATGGCGGCGCGTCGTACGTCGACGTGCGGGACGCCGCCGAAGCACACGTCCTGGCCGCCGAGAAGGGGGCACCCGCAGAGCTCTACGTCGCCACCGAGCACAACCTCTCCAACCGCGAGTTGCTCCTCGCGATCGATCGGGTGCTTGGCGTACGCCGCCGCTACCTCCGGCTCCCGACCCCGGTGGCGCGCGCGATGGTCGTGGCGATGAACGAGGCCGCCGTCCGCGCTGGGCGCGAACCTCAGCTCGCACGAGACTTCTTCGAGTACAGCCTGGTCCCGTCGTACTTCACGAGCCGCAAGTCCAAGGAGCAGCTCGGCGCGCGCTACCGACCCATCGAGGACTCGATCCGCGACGCCCTCGAGTGGTTCCGACAGCACTCCTACCTCTGACCCTCGAAGCAGGCGCTGGCCAAGGCCGCCCCAAGACCCCCGATCCTCCCGTTTATCGGCAGCCCTGGCGGGCCATGACGAGATCGAGGAGTGGCGCGACTCCCTCACCGAAGCGTAGCCCATTGGCCGAAACCCCGAACTGCTGGAGACCGTTGGCCAGCAGCGCGCCATACTCGGTCTCGATACCCCAGATCACCGGCGCCACATCGTCGGGCAGACCGCGCAGCAGCACCACCAGCTCCGCTGCATCGATGCTGGGAGCCGAAGTCGCATCCACGATGAGCAAGAGCGGAGCGTGAGCGAAGATCGCACGACGAAGCTCCGCGGCGTCCCCATTCGAGGTGCGGGGCGCCACCCGCCCCGAACCCAGCGACGCGCTGAGGACCTCGGCGAAGGCGCCGCTCCCAGCCACGACGAGCACTCGAACGGGCTCGCGCCAGACCGTCGGCATGACGCGCGTCGCGCCCTCCTCATCGACGTCGATGGGAATGTCTGTCCCACTCCAGTCACGACGCACGAGGACCTGTTCGATCCGCTCGAGGATCGCCGCTCGAACACCGGAGCCCACGCGAGCCTCGACGACCTCGGCGAGCGGCCCGCGACAGAAGGCCAGCACCTCGTCCGTGGACGATGGAACCCCGCCGATGCGTGCCAGCGCGTCGAACATGAGCTCGGAGGCCACTTCCGGAGCGAAGGCCCCCTCGAGCACCTCGCGGACGTAGTGCGCTTCCTTGTCGACGCTCGGCGGGAACATCCGCAGAGTATGCACCAGTTCGCCCTGCAGGCGGCCTCGTGCCGGCGCCGTGCGCGTTGCTCGCCGGCGGCTGCTCCTCTACGTTCGCCGCGCCATGATCCCGCGCTACACCCCTGACGACTTCGCCGCCCTCTGGAGCCCCCGCCGCAAGTACGAAGCGTGGTTCGACGTCGAGCTGGCGGCCTGCGAGGCCATGGAATCGGCCGGCGTGGTGCCCAAGGGCACCGCCGCCATCCTCCGGCCGCTCCGCGACCGGCTCGTACCCGAGCGCATCGACGAAATCGAGCGCACGACACGCCACGACGTCATCGCGTTCCTGACGCACGTCGAGGAGCTCGGCGGGGCGCCGGCGCGCTGGCTCCATCGCGGGATGACCTCCAGCGACGTCCTCGACACGGCGCTCGCCCTCCTCCTGGTGGAGGCCAGCGACGCGCTCCTCGAACGCACCAGCGCGCTCCTCGCGGCGTTCCGCGCTCGCATCGAGGAGCATCGACACACGCCCGCGATCGGGCGGAGCCACGGCATCCACGCCGAGCCGGTGACCTTCGGGCTCATCCTCGCCGGCCACTACGCCGAGCTCGTGCGCGGGCGCGCGCGCCTCGAAGCCGCCCGGGAGGAGATCGCCGTGGGCAAGATCGCAGGGGCCGTGGGCACCTACGCCCATCTCACGCCCGAGATCGAACGGCAGGCACTCACGGCCCTCGGCCTGAAACCGGAGACGGTGGCCACGCAGATCGTGGCGCGTGACCGTCATGGGGCGTTGGTGTCCGCCATGGCGCTGCTCGCCGCGGGGATCGAGCGCTTCGCAACGAACGTACGCCACTGGCAGCGCACGGAGGTGGGCGAGGCGGAGGAGCACTTCAAGGTGGGCCAGAAAGGCTCGAGCGCGATGCCCCACAAGCGGAACCCGGTGCTCACCGAGAACCTCTGCGGGTTGGCCCGGGTCGTGAGGGCGGCGACGGTGCCCTCCCTGGAGAACATCGTGCTCTGGCACGAGCGGGACATCAGCCACTCCTCCGTCGAGCGGATGACCCTACCGGACACCACCGCCACCCTCGCGTTCATGCTCGACCGTTGCCGCCGGGTCGTCGAAGACCTGGTCGTCTACCCGCAGCGGCTGCGAGCCAACCTCGAACGCACCGGCGGGCTGTGGGCGAGCGAGGGCGTGCTCTTGGCCCTCGTGGGCACGGGACTGGGGCGCCAGGAGGCCTATGTCCTGGTCCAACGCAACGCGATGCGTGCGTTCCACGGCGAGGGCGACTTCCTGGCGCTGCTACAGGCGGACCCGGACATCCGCGGCCGGCTCGACGCAGACACGCTCGCTCGCTGCTTCGACCTGGACCGCGCCCTGGCGCATGTCGACGCGATCATCGATCGCGCCCTCGCCACACGATGAGGGACCCCGCGCCCTCGCCCTCGGCGAGCGAAGGCCGCCGGCCCTTGACTGGAGGGGCGCCGCAACGGACAAGGAGCCCGAGGAGCCACCGATGACCGTGTCCCAACAGGCGCTTCGGCGAGGTCTCGCGCTGACCCTCGATGCGACCGACTTTCCCGAGCTCGGCCACAAGTACGAAGGCAAGGTCCGCGACAATTACAGCAAGGACGGCCGCCGCACGCTGATCGTCACCGACCGCATCAGCGCCTTCGACCGGGTCCTGGGGACCCTCCCCTTCAAGGGGCAGGTGCTCAACCAGCTCGCCGCCTGGTGGTTCGCTCAAACCTCGTCCATCGCGCCCAACCACGTCCTGGACGTGCCCGATCCGAACGTCACGGTGGCCGTCGAGTGCGAACCACTCCCCGTCGAGATGGTGATGCGCGCCTACCTCACCGGCGTCACCTCCACGAGCATCTGGACCCACTACGAACGCGGCGAGCGCGTCTTCTGCGGCCACCGCCTTCCGGACGGTCTGCGCAAGCACCAGCGACTCGACACCCCGATCCTCACGCCTTCCACGAAGGCGGCCAAGGGCGACCACGACGTGTCCGCGTCCCGCGAAGAGATCCTGCGCACGGGGCTCCTCAGCAGCCGCGACTTCGACGCCGCCGCGGAGCTCGCCCATGCCCTGTTCGAGTTCGGCCAGAAAGTCTGCGCCGAACGGGGACTCATCCTCGTCGACACGAAGTACGAGTTCGGCAAGACCGCGGACGGCCGCGTCGTCGTCATCGACGAGATCCACACCCCCGACTCCTCGCGGTTCTGGTTCGCCGACTCCTACGAGGAGCGCTTCGCCGCCGGCGAGGACCCGGTACCGATGGACAAGGAGTATGTGCGGCGGTGGCTCAAGGAGGTCGGCTACAGCGGCGACGGCCCGGCCCCAAGCCTGCCGGACGAGGTTCGCGTCGAGGCCTCTCGCCGCTACATCGAGGCCTGTGACCGCATCCGCGGGACCGAGTTCGTCCCCAACCTCGAACCTCCCGTCGAACGCATCCGAACGAACCTGAACCTCTGAGGCCGTGATGAAAGCCACCGTGTACGTGACGCTCAAAGAAGAGGTGCTCGACCCCCAAGGCGACGCGGTCCGACGCGCCCTGCGGGCTCTGGGCTTCGAGGACGTCGAGGGCGTCCGGGTCGGCAAGCTGATCGAGATCGAGCTGAGCGCCGAGGACACCGCGCAGGCGCGAGACGAGCTGTCGCAGATGTGCGCCAAACTCCTGGCCAATCCGGTGATCGAAGACTTCCGTTTCGAGGTCGGCTGAGCCGACGCTATCCTGAGGCGTGACCCGCTCGCTGCTCGCCGCTCTCCTGCTGCTCACCTCGGCCCGCTGCGACTGCGGGAGCTCGCGCCCCCGCGGCGACCGCGACTCGGCCGTACCGGACGCACCGAGCTTCGACTCCGCCGGCCGGGACGGCAGCGGCGACACGGGGCCTGCTTTCGACCCCTTCGACCCCGCCAACGCTTGTGGCGCCGCGACGATCGAAACCGAGCAGATCCCCGGCAGCCTGCTGATCCTCTTCGACAAGTCCGGCAGCATGGACGACGAGGTGAGCGGCGGTCGCAGCAAATGGGACCTGGCGACGGAGAGCATCAACACGGTGCTGGGTTCGGTCTCCGACGAGCTCAGCGTGGGCCTGCTCCTCTTCCCTTCCGGCGGCGACTGCTCCGTCGAAGCCACTCCCCAGGTCCCCGTGGCGCCCCTGTCCACAACGCGCCCCCTCATCGCCAGCACCCTGGCCGGCACCGGCCCAGGCGGAAGCACCCCCGCTTTCGCCTCGCTCCAGGCGGGCTACCGCTACCTCGACACGCTCACGACGGCGGGGCCACGCGGGCTCGTCCTCGTCTCGGACGGAGGGGAAACCTGCGACTTCGAGATGCGCGACGCCGTCATGGCCCTCGTCGAGACCGAACGCCTCGCCAAGGGGCGGCTCACCTTCGCCGTCGGCATGGACTACGCCGACAACAACTTGTCGACCATCGCCTTCAACGGTGGCACGCCCCGAGTGCCGGGGTGCCTCGCCGAATGCACGAGCGGGAGCTGCCTCGACGAAGGCGACTGTGGGGGCGCCCCCTGCGTGAAGCTCATCGACACCGAGCCCGGCTTCTGCTCCTGCGAGAACGACAGCCAATGCGTGATGCCGCAGACCTGCGAGCCGCCGCCGGTCATGCTCCCGTGCACGGGGCTGCCTCCATCGATCTGCGCCGCCATCAACGCCGACCGCTGCGAGGGACCCGCCAACTGCTGCCACTACAACGCCGCCGCGAGCGATTTCCAGGCCCAGTTCGAGGCCGCCCTCGACGAGATCGCCCGTCGCCTGCTCGATAGCTGCGTCTTCGCCGTGCCTCGGGGCGCCAACCCCGACGACTTCGACCCCAACAACGTCAACGTCGGCGTGACCTTCGAAGGCGAAGAGCGCACCGTCCTTCGCCGCGGCGACGACCCCGCCGTCGACTCCTGGAACTACACCGACCCCACGAACGAATCGCTGATCATCCAGGGCCCGATCTGCGACCGCCTCCTCATGGGCGGAGCGACCGTGGAGATCGTCCTCGGCTGCCCGACGATCCTCATCTGAACGGCCCGACGTTCCTCATTGCAGCGTTCCTCATCCGACCCATGCGCCGCAGAAAAAAATCAGGGCCTCGGCGCCCGAGCCGCAAGGAGCATCAGCTCTGCGCGCAGGTGCGCGAGGTCGTCAACCTCACCCTCGCCGAGGCGTCCATCGAAAACCTCGCCTCGGCCTGGTGCCCCGAGGTGAGACCGGCGCCGAGCTCCCAGCGGCTCATGGTCGTCGTCGAGGTCGGGCCCGGCGACGATCCCGACGAGGTTCGGGCGCTGTTGCAGAGACTGAGCGGTCACTTCCGCGCAGAGGTGGCCGCGGCCATTCACCGCCGCAACACCCCCGAGCTCTTCTTCCAGGTGGTGCTGCCGGGGCAGCCCACCTGAGCTCGCGCGGCACCCTCAGGGAACCTCGAAAGCCCAGTACTTCACGCACTCGGCGCGGGGCCTCATCGTCTCCTCGAAGTACGACCGGAACCCCGGCTCCTGAAGGTAGCGCTCCATCGCGGCGAGGCTCTCGAAGCGCAGCAAGAGGCTCAGGTCCCACGAGCGCGTCGAAGCCTCGTCGGCGGGGAGGCCGACCCGCACCTCAGTCGCACCGGGGACAGCAGCCAAGGCTGCGCGGGTCTCAGCGGCCGCGGCAGCCCGCCCTTCGTCGGTGGCCTCTTCTTTGCGGAGCTTGAACAGAACGATACGGTCGATCATGGGGGCTCAGCGTAGACGTCTCGCCGCGCCGCGCCATGCGCCGAAAGCTCCCATCCGCCCCCCCCTCGCGCGCCCCAGCGGTGGACCGTCGACCTCCCCGGCTCGCCCGCGAGCGCCCGTCGTCGAGCCTCGCTCCCACGCAGCGCCCCCCGGCGGTGGATCTTCCACCCCGGCAACGCTAGAACCATGCGGCCATGGCCCGCTCCCTCGTCCATCGGATCGCCCACTGGGCGAACTCCAAGCCCTCCGCTCCGGCCCTGCGCGGCAAACGCGACGGACGCTGGACGACGCTGAGCTGGTCTCAGTACTGGCGCAACGTCCGCGCTGTCGGCAAAGGGCTCATCGCCCTGGGGCACGAGCCCGGCGACTGCGTCGCCATCGCCGGCGCGAACCACCCCGAGTGGGTGCAGATCGAGTTCGGCGCGCAGGCCGCACGCGGGATCCCAGCACCGATCTACGGCACCTGCACCATCGAGCAGACCGCCTACATCGTAAAACACTCCGGCTCGCGCATCATCGCCTGCGACAGCCTCGCGCAGCTGCAAAAGTTCCTTGCCGGCGAAGCACAGGGCCTCTTCGAGAAGGCGTCCCGTTACATCACCTTCTTCCCGCTCGAGTCGGTGCCCCCCGCTGCCGAAGGGCGCGTGATGAGCTTCGCGGAGCTGCTCCAACTCGGCCAGGAGCAAGACGACGCCGAGCTCGACGCGCGGCTGGACGCCATCGACGAGGACGAGGTCTGCCTGATGATCTACACCTCGGGCACGACCGGCGTGCCGAAGGGCGTCGAGATCGACCACGGCGGCCAGCTCCTGATCGGCGAAGGGACCCGCAGCTTCGGTCCGCAGTTCTTCGATGGGAGCGCGGAGTACCACGCCATCAGCTACCTGCCCCTGAGCCACCAGGCCGAGCAGCTGATGACCAACGTGGTGCCCCTTCTCGTGGGTGGCACGAGCTACTTCTGCCCCGAGATCGGGCAGGTCAAAGACTACCTGGCGGACGTCCGGCCGACCGTGTTCCTCGGTGTGCCGCGGGTCTGGGAGAAGTTCGAGGCAGCCTTGCGTGCGAGGCTGGGAGAGGCGACAGGGCTGCGCGCCAGGCTGGCGAAGTGGGCGATGGACACGGAGCTCGCTTGCTTCCACGAGCAGGTGCGGCGCGGCGTGCGCGAGGACCAGGTGATGCCGCTGAGGCGCCGCATCGCCCGCGCGCTGGTGATCGACAAGATCAAGACGGCCCTCGGCCTCGACCGACTCAACGTGGCGATCACGGGCTCGGCCCCCATGGCTCCGAGCACGCAGGAATTCTTCGCCTCCCTCGGCATCTGCATCTACGAGGTCTACGGGCTGACCGAGACGAGCGGCGCCGCCACCATCTCAGACCCTCTCCGCCCGGTCTTCGGTACCGTCGGCAAACCCCTCCCGGGGGTCGAGATCCGCATCGGCGACGAAGACGAGATCCAACTTCGCGGTCGCAACATGGTGCGCGGCTACCGCGGCATGCCCGAGGAGACCCAGGCCCTTTACACGGAGGACGGCTGGCTGCGCACGGGCGACGCCGGCACCCTCGACGCCGAAGGCAACCTCAAGATCACCGGGCGCCTCAAGGAGCTCATCATCACAGCGGGCGGCAAGAACGTCGCGCCGGTCGAGCTCGAGTTCTACATCGAGTCCATCCCCGGCGTCGGGCAGGCCGTCGTCGTCGGCGATCGCAAACCCTTCCTGAGCGCGCTGGTGACCCTCGACCCGGAGAACCTCGACGCGCTCGCCGAGGCGGCGGGGACGACAGCGGCGGAGCTGCCCACCCTCGCCGCGGACCCCAAGGTGAAAGCCTACGTGGAACGCGAGATCGAGACCCGCTGCAACGCAAAGGTCGCCCGCTACCAGACGATCAAGAAAGTCGCGATCCTCCCTGGCGAGCTGAGCGTCGATGGCGGTGAGCTCACGGCGTCGATGAAGAAGCGCCGCCCGCAAATCGCCGAGAAGTACGCCGACATCATCGAAGGCTTCTACGCCGGCGGCACCATGAGCACACCGCAGCCCAGCGTCTGAAGCAACCGGAAGGCTCGGCCCCGCAGCCCCGCGCCTGAAACGATCGGAGCTCAACGGTAGGGGTGCGCTCGGACACCTTCGAAGGCTGCACGCACGAGCTCCGCCGGGATGCGCTTTCGCACGAGGTTCGCAAGCTCCAGGTGAGCCCCCGCATAGGCGGTGTCGTACTCGTCGGTGGCTGCCAGGAGCTCGCCGAAGCGCCCCCAGTCGCGCGCTCGGTCCATGGCTGCGCGCGCTCGCCGGACCTGGGGCCGCGCCTCGACGATGGCGTAGGTGAGCACCGCGATCTGGACGCAGTAGTCCTCGATGGAGACCTCCGACGCTCGCAGCCGCTCCGCGGCCTCCTGCGTGACCGCCAGCAGCTCCGCGCTCACCCGCGGCGAGCTCTGCTCCGGAGCCCACTCGCGATCGTCCCTGGGCCCGGCCTCACCGGAAGCGACGCTCGCGACGAGATCGCCGGTGGCCTCGACGACCAGCGCCCGGTCCACGCCACAGCGCAGAGCCAGCTCCACGCACAAGGGCGCGCGCGGAGCACCGAACCAAGCCGAGAGCAGCTCCTCGGCGCCTTGCGCGAAACGCCAGAGCTCGCGGCTCGCGCCACGCCGGCGCAGTTCGAGGGCCAACGGTCGCGGCGCCTCGTGCCCAAGCAGCCGGCGGAGCGAACGAAGCATGCCCACGGGCTCACCATAGAGCGGGGATCAAGTTCTCAGCAACTCACCCATCGCTTGCGGCAACGAGCGACAGCCGACCACCCCGCGCCGACCTCGGTTGACACGGTGCGTCAATCGTCCTAAGCGGACACTGAACCGCCATTCATTCGCCGAGTCCATGCTCGGAGCCAGGAGGGCGTGATGGGTCAGCAGAGTACGACGGCGCAGCGGGAGCGCCTGGGTGAGCGGGGCAAGCGGGTCGCGATCGTCGCTGGTCTGCGCACGCCCTTCGCGAAGCAGTGGACCGCCTACCGAGACATCTCAGCGCTCACCCTCGGGCAGCTCGTGGTCAGCGAGTTGCTCGCGCGCGTCCCCTTCGAGGCGGAGCTCATCGAGCAGCTCGTCTACGGCCAGGTGGTGCCCTCGGTGCACGCGCCGAACATCGCGCGCGAGATCGTGCTCGGCACGGCGATGCCCCGCGACATCGAGGCCTTCAGCGTCAGCCGGGCCTGCGCTACCTCGTACCAGTCCACCGTGAACGTCGCCGAGGCCATCGCCGCCGGAACGATCACCTGTGGGCTCGCCGGCGGTGCCGACAGCAGCAGCGACGTCCCCATCACCGTGAGCAAGAAGCTCCAGCGCGCACTCATCGAAGCAAGCAAAGCCCGCACCCTCACCCGGCGACTGCAGGCGTTTCGCGGCCTCGGCCCCAAAGACCTCGCGCCGGTCCCGCCGGCGATCAAGGAGCCCTCGACGGGGCTGACGATGGGCGAGAGCGCCGAGAAGATGGCGCAGGAGAACCGCATCGGCCGCAAGGAACAGGACGACCTCGCGCACCGCAGCCACACCCGCGCGGCGAAAGCCTGGGCCGAAGGCAAGTTCACCGACGAGGTGATGGAGGTCTATGTTCCTCCCCGCTACGAAGCGTCGATCCGGGAGGACAACCTCGTCCGCAAGGACGGCACACGGGAATCCTACGACAAGCTGCGGCCCGTCTTCGACCGCGCCCACGGCACGATCACCGCCGGCAATTCGTCGCCGCTGACGGACGGCGCAAGCGCGCTGATCCTCATGCGGGAGGACCGGGCGAAGGCCCTCGGAGCAGAGCCCCTGGGGTTTGTGCGCAGCTACGCTTTCGCGGCCCTCGACCCGGACGGTCAGATGCTGATGGGCCCGAGCTACGCGACCCCGCTGGCGCTCGATCGCGCGGGCCTGACGCTGCGCGACATGAGCCTCATCGACATGCACGAGGCGTTCGCGGCCCAGGTGCTCAGCAACACCCAAGCCTTCGAATCGAAGCAGTGGGCCCAGGAGCACCTCGGCCGCAGCGAAGCCATCGGCGAGATCGACTGGGACCGCTTCAACGTCAACGGTGGCTCCATCGCCCTTGGCCATCCCTTCGCGGCCACCGGTGCTCGCCAGATCCTTCAGACCTTGAACGAGCTGCGGCGACGGGGGGGTGGTTTCGCCCTCTGCACGGCCTGCGCGGCGGGCGGTTTGGGAGCCGCCATGGTGCTCGAAACGGAGGAGGTGCAGTCGTGAGCGATCGAACCAACGCGCTTCGGATCGAAGAGCGCGCCGACGGCGTGGCCGTGGTCTGGATGGACGTGCCGGGCGATAGCGTCAACACCCTCAAGGAGGACTTCGCCGACGAATTCGCCGAGGCCTTCAGCCATCTCGAGCGCACCGACACCGTCAAAGCCGTCGTCTTCGCGTCGGCCAAGAATGACAGCTTCATCGCCGGCGCCAACATCGACATGCTCGACTCGGTCCAGCGCGCCGAGGACGCGGTGGCTCTCTCCCGCGCCGGCCAGGCCGCCAACGACCGCATCGCGAGCTTTCCCAAACCCATCGTCGCCGCCATCCACGGCGCGTGCCTCGGCGGCGGTCTCGAGGTCGCCCTCGCCTGCCACGGGCGCGTCGCGTCGTCGCACCGCAAGACCAAGCTCGGCCTGCCGGAGTGCCAGCTCGGCCTGCTCCCCGGCGCCGGCGGCACGCAGCGACTGCCGCGCCTCATCGGCGTCCAGGCCGCCCTCGACCTGCTGCTGACGGGCAAGCAGGTCGACGCCCGCAAGGCTCAGAAGCTCGGGCTCGTGGACGAGGTGGTCGCCCCCGCGATCGTCGTCGACGTCGCCATCGAGCACGCCAAGAAGAGGATCGGCCGCGCCGCCGACGCTGCTCCCAAGCTCCTCGATCGGCTCGCCGACACCGAGGCCCTCGCGGAGCTCGCCCTTACCAAGAACCCCCTCGGCCGCAAGGTCCTCTTCGACCAAGCCCGCAAGAAGCTGCACGAAAAAACCCGAGGCAACTACCCGGCCCAGGAGCGCATCCTCGACGTCGTCAAGGTCGGCCTCGAAGACGGGATGGAGGCGGGCCTCGACGCGGAAGCGGAGGCCTTCGGCGCACTGGTCATGAGCCCCGAATCGCGCGCGCTGCGGAGCATCTTCTTCGCCACCCAAGAGCTGAAGAAGGACTCGGGCGTGGACGACCCCGAGGTGCAGCCCAAGGACGTGCGTCACGTGGGCATCCTGGGCGCCGGGCTCATGGGGGCCGGCATCGCCTACGTGACGACGACCCGCGCCAAGACTCCGGTCCGGCTCAAGGATCGCGACGCCGACGGCGTCCTGGCGGGGCTACGCTACGTGCGCGACATCCACGACGGCCGTGTCCGGCGCAGGCGGCTGACGCCGATGGAAGCCGACCGCCTGATGATGATGACCCTCGGGACCAGGGACTACTCCGGCTTCCATCGCTGCGAGCTGGTCGTCGAGGCCGTGTTCGAGGACCTCGACCTCAAGCAGCGAATGGTGCGCGACGTCGAGGCGGTTGGGCCCCAAGACGTGATCTTCGCGTCCAACACGAGCTCCCTTCCGATCACCGAGATCGCCCGGGCCTCGGCACACCCGGAGACGGTCATCGGCATGCATTACTTCTCTCCGGTGCACAAGATGCCGCTCCTCGAGGTCGTCGTGACCGACCAGACCGCCGACTGGGTGACGGCGACCTGCGTGGCGCTCGGCAAGCGCCAAGGCAAGACGGTCATCGTGGTCAAGGATGGACCCGGCTTCTACACGACGCGCATCCTTGCGCCGATGATGAACGAGGCCGCACACATCCTCGCCGAAGGCGTCCCGGTCGAGGCCATCGACGAGGCCATGCTGGACTTCGGCTTCCCCATCGGGCCCCTCAAGCTCACCGACGAGGTGGGCATCGACGTCGGCGCAAAGGTCGGCGAGGTGCTGCGCGAGGCCTTCGGCGAGCGCCTATCGCCGCCGGCGGGGATGGAGCGCTTGATCGCCAGCGGGCGCAAAGGTCGGAAGAACGGCCGTGGCTTCTACCGCTACGACGGAAAGGATCGAGGCGTCGACGAGACCGTGTACGCCGACCTGGGCATCGAACCCCACCAGACCCTACCCGCCGAAGAAATCGCGTGGCGGTGCACCCTCCAGATGGTGAACGAAGCCGCGCTCTGCTTTGGCGAGGGCATCCTGCGCAGCGCCCGGGACGGTGACATCGGCGCGATCTTTGGGCTCGGGTTCCCACCTTTCCGCGGCGGCCCGTTCCGCTTCGTCGACAGCGTCGGCGCCCGCACGATCGTCCGCAGGCTCCGCGGCTACGAGGCGCGCTTCGGTCCTCGCTTCCGGCCCGCGCCGGTGCTGGTCGCGATGGCCGAATCGGAACGGACCTTCCACGGAGCTGCGCCGATCGCGCCTGGGTCCTTGCGAACCGGCAGCGGCTGAGCGCTCCGCGTCGGCCCACGCCTCGCTCCCTCCCGCCTCACTCCGAGGCCGAGGTGTAGCGCGGCTCTTCGCAAATGCCGCGGCTCTCGTTGCACACAAAGGGCGCCGGGCAGTCGCCGGCGGACGAGCAGAAGATCCGCGTGCACGCCCGCGTCGGCCCGAAGTCCATGCAGGGGTAGGGTCCGCAGACGGTCTCATCGGCGGTGCAATTGGCCGGGACGCACACGCCCTCCGCGCCACACATCTGGCCCACCTTGCACCCCATCGCACAGGTGCGGAGGCAAGAGAGTTCGCCCTGATAGGACACACACTCGCTGCCCACGGGGCACGTGGTGGTCTCGCAGGTGGCCCGCGAGTCGAGCAGGCATGCGCCTCCCGGGAAGATATCGGTGCAAGTAGAGTCCTCGGCACCGCCAACGGCCATTGGACAGTCCCGGTAACTCGAACAGATGAAGGGAGGCAGGTCGGAGCTGCTCCCTCCACCGCTGTCTGCACCCGCGTCCGGTCCCCGAGCGTCCGGCCCACCACAAGCGAGACACGAGATCAGGGCGAGGAGCGTGCCCAGGAATCGAACGATGGGTGCGCTTTCGTACACGTCGAACCTCTGCATGTTCCGATGGCGGCGCCGCTCAGTTGCGCATGCCGCTGACCACACCGTTGGTGAAATAGACCTCGAAACGGTTGAAGCGGTTCGTATGGTAGCGCCATACGTCCGCTTCGAGGGAAGGCGTGAGGTTCTCTGGCGGATAGCCGATGGCGAGGATCACGCCCTGCTTGGTCATGCCTTGGTAGACCTGCCCGTTCTGGATGCCTGCCTGGTCCTCCGGCGACATCGACGTGACGTCGGGGCAGGCCGCACCAAAGTATCGCTGCAGGTGGTCGTGGAGCGTCGAGCGCGTGGAGCGGTGCAAGACGTAGCGATAGCGGCGGTGGTCCGTCAACGTCGTGAAACGGATCTCGCGGCGCCCGACAGCGTCGATCCGTACGGGCGTACAGATCGGGATCGTCACGCCGCCGGGAGGATTCGTATAGTTCGCTGACCAGATCACCCCGCGGCCATCCGCGTGCAAGTTCGTCAACAGCACCGTCTGGCCGGACTGCGCGCCCGGTCCCGTGACCACGACCGCCCGTCGCCCGCACCCCGCGGCCAGCAAGAGCGCCGCGGTCAAGAACAAGCGCGTGAGATGAGCGAGCCGGCGGGTGTTCGTCCTCGAATGCTGCATCACCATCCTCCGATCTCTTCCGGTGAAGCTGGCGCGCGTCTGCACGGCGCGTGCCATGCGTGGGGTCACGTTCCCGAGACGAGAGCGACGCGCGAACAGCCCTGTCGAACCCATCACTGTACGGGTGCGTGAACCCGACGCAACGAACGCCGCGTGAACGTTGACGGTCCGCCGCAGTACGAACCGTGATGGGTCCACGACCAGCGTGGTGTGGCGCAGCGATGAATTCTTGAAGCTTTCTTGAAGCGCGATGCGCTGCGCAGGGGCGCCTGTCGGCCATGAGGGGACGGGGAGGTATCCGGGCGGGCTGCTTGCCGGAAGACTGGCGCCGCGCGGATGACAGCGAGCGGCGCTTGTGCGATAGCCGTGGCGCTGTGGGGTACCTCCGTCAGATTGCGCCGATCCTCATCCTCCTGGCCGTCGTCGCCTTCGTCATCCGACGGTTGCCAAAGATCGAGCTCGGTCACAGCGACGCTTTCCGCCGACGGCGCGTTCTCAACTGGCTGCCCCTTGGGCTGACCTACGCCTTCCTCTACATGGGGCGCTACAACCTCAAGGTCAGCAAGCTCTCCTTTGGCGACATCACTGGCGCCGACGGGGCGCTCATGAGCAACTCGGACTTCGCCACCATCTTCGGCTACGGCACGTTGGTCTACGGCCTGAGCTTCGTGTTCAACGGTCCGCTCACCGACCGCATCGGAGGCAAGGCCGCGATCCTCATCGGCGCCGGTGGCTCCTTGCTCTCCAACGCCGCCATGGGCGTGTGCACCTGGCTGGTGCTGCAGGACCCCCAAGGCGCCTTGGCCGCGAAGCTCACCCTCGCGTTCTCGATCCTCTACGCCCTGAACATGTACTTTCAGAGCTTCGGCGCAGTGGCCATCGTCAAGGTCAACGCGCCCTGGTTCCACGTCCGCGAGCGAGGCGTCTTCGGCGCCATCTTCGGGATCCTCATCTCCCTCGGGATCTACTTCGCTTTCGACTGGGGCAAGCTCATCCTCGAAACCGCAGGGCTCGTGTGGGTGTTCTTCGCGCCCGCGATCCTTTTGATGGTGTGCTGGGCGGCGGTGATGCTCTTGGTCAAGGACACCCCTGGCCTCGCAGGCCATCGCGACTTCGACACCGCCGATGCGTCGAGCGGCGACGACGGGCCGCGCCTCCCCGTCACAAAGCTCTTCGGGCTGATGCTGCGCAACCCGGTCATCATGACCATCGCGGCGGTCGAGTTCTGCAGCGGTTTCCTACGGCAGGCGATCATGCAGTGGTTCCGCGAGTTCGCGAAACAGACCGACGACGTGCTGCACCTCGCCGGCAGCTTCGTCTACGACAACTGGGGGCTGCTGCTCTGCTGTGCGGGAATCCTGGGCGGCGTGGTCGCGGGCATCATCTCCGACCGCGTCTTTCAATCACGGCGCGGACCGGTCGCAGCGCTCCTCTACGCAGCCATGCTCGCGGGCGCCGTCGTGCTGTACTTCACCTACGAAACGGCGCTCATCGGCTGGCTCGTGATCTTCCTGTCGATGTGCGTCATCGGTGTCCACGGCATGCTCTCGGGCACGGCGAGCATGGACTTCGGCGGCAAGAAGAACGTCGGCACCGCCGTGGGCATCATCGACGGCTTCGTCTACCTCGGGACCTTCGCCATGTCGGTCACCTACGGCTATCTGCTGCCCGACGACAAGCACTTCCCCGCAGAAGCGGCGGACCC
>JALVDI010000546.1 GCA_027009115.1 Polyangiaceae bacterium
GCCATGATCCCCGTGGCGCTCATCGGGACACTCCTGGCCAGCCGGCTGTGGAACGCCAAGCCCAAAGCCGCTGCCCCGCAGGCGGCGTCGTAGCCGAACGACAACGCTCATCCCCAGACACTGCGCCAACCCATAGGGCCGGACGATCCATCTTGCTCAGAGGAGCCGAAAATCGCGAAGGTGCCCAATGCCTGCGTCCGGCGCCAGGGGCTCTTCTTCCATCCAGGTATCCACGAGACCGACGTCCGCCTCGGGAAAGAGGCCCTTGGCCATCTCGCAGCTCGAGGTCTGATCGTCGAACACCGCGATGACGTCCCCGCGGCGGCCGATGGCGGGCAAGACGTTCCGCTTGAAGGCCCCTGTGCCGAGGGTCCCGTCCGGTTTGAGCACGAGTTGCACGCCGGCCTCCGCAATCGGGAAGCCGTAGTCGCGCAAGGACGTGATGGTTCCAAGAAGCATCCCCGGGATGTCCCGTCCCGAGAGGTAGGCGATGCCCGCGCCAGCCTCGTGCAGCGCCCTCACGTAATCGACGGCGCCGGGCACCGGCACGTCGAGGGTCGCGTAGTCGTCGGTGTGAAAGCGCTCGCGCCAGAAGCTCGTGACATCGCGGACGATGTCGGCGTGGGTGATGGCACACTCACGCAGGGTGTTGCTGAGCAGGTAGTGGACGCGATCGAGAGTCAAGCCGGCGAGGGCCTCCCCAACTTCGGGGTCTTCGGCGCGAACCTCCTCGGCGTACTCCAGCAGGATCTGCAACGTTCGCGGGCGGGAGTCGTAGAGCGCCCCGTCGACCCCAAACACCACGATCGGCGGCTGGCCGCCGTCGGCGTCGGCCATGGAAACGCGGTCGAGGACCCGCTGCAGGAACTCCACCTGATGCGGCAGGGGGGGCGGAAGCACCGGCCGACGGTAGCCCACGTGGGAAGCGCCGGGCAACCGTCGAGAGCGCGGGGAAGCTCCGCGACGCCCGTGGTGGCGCGCCCTCGGAGGCCCCTCGCGACCCTGGGGATCCGTTGCAGCCGAAGCCCCGATCGCCTACGATGGGCGTCGGCCGGAGCTGGCTCGCAGCCGACGGCCGGGGGCAAGGTTTTTCGTGCGCGACGATCGACACGATCGGACCGTGGAGGGTCCACTGTCGGCGGAGTCGGCTCCGTCGGCCTGGCCGCGGCCTCACGGCGTGCTGGTCATCGAGGCCGATCCGGACCTCCAGTGGCGCATGGCGCGGGCGCTGACCGTCGAGGGCCACCGGGTCGTGGGCACCGGCTCCGGCGAAGGAGCCCTCGCGCTGCTCGCCGAGTGGCGCGTCGATCTGGTCCTGGTCGACGAAGATCTGCCGGGGATGGACGGCCTGGAGGTCGTGCGGCGGATCAACCGTCAGCAACCGGAGGTGCCCGTCGTGCTGATCAGCGGGGACGACGGGCAGGACGTTCAGGTGGCCGCGCGCCTGGCCGGCGCCGCCCGCTGCGTGCGCAAGCCCCTCCGCAAGGAGGTGCTGCTCCAGGTGCTCGAGCTGTTGAGCGGCGACGAGTTGGCGGCCGAATAAGCCCGCTCCTCGCCGGCCATACCACAGCAGGCCCGTGGGGGTTGGACGCGAAGCCCCGGGCCTCATACTCTGCGCATCCTCACGCATGACCGCGCGCATCCTTCCGCTCGTCGCTCTGACCCTGGCCGGCGCTCTGCTCGCGAGCGCCGCGACTGTCGCGCAACGCCGTGGCACCACGATCCTCCCTGTCGATAGGATCCGGCCGGGCATGCGCGGGCACGGCCTGACGGTCTTCCGAGGCACCCAGCCAGAGCGCTTCGACGTCGAGATCATCGACGTCCTGCACAACTTCCGCCCCGACCAGCACCTCATCCTCGCCCGTACCCCTCACCCGATCCTCGAGCGCGCCAAGGCCGTCGGAGGGATGAGCGGGAGCCCCATCTACATCGACGGAAAGCTCATCGGCGCCTACGCCTACGGCTGGCAGTTCGGCGCCGACCCGGTCGTCGGCATCACGCCCATCGAGAACATGCTCGCGGACATCGACCGACCGCTGCGGCCCAACTCGGTCCCCGGGCTGAGCCCCGTCGCTGCGCTGCGGCGTCCACAGCCGCGCCGCCCCAGGCGACGACTCGCGGGCCTGGCCCCCTACCGCGGCGGCGCCCGCAGTGCCCTCGACCCCCTGCGCGAGCACCGCGCATACCGGAACCGCGCCGCCGAGCCGCGGCACCTCGCGCCGGTGGCGACCCCCCTGATGCTCGCGGGCTTCGACGACGAGGTCGCCGCGCTCCTGGGCCGTGAGCTCGAGGACTTCGGCCTCGTAGCGCTCCAAGGCGGCGGGGGTCAGGGAGCGCCTCGCTCGTCGCATCCTCGCTTCGTCGACGGGGGCGCCATCGGTGTACAGCTCATCCGCGGCGACATCTCGGCGACGGCCATTGGCACCGTCACCCACGTAGGCGAGGGCGGCCGCCTGGTCGCCTTTGGCCACCCGATGATGAACATGGGCGAGCTCGGGCTGCCCACGAGCACCGCTCGGGTGCTCCACATCCTGGCGAGCACCGCGCGGAGCTTCAAGATCGCCGAGGCCCTCGAACCCCACGGCACCCTCGTGCACGACCGGCAAGCGGACATCGTCGTCGACACGAACCTGCGTGCCCCCACGATCCCCGTCACGGTCCGCATCCACGGCGTCGACGCTCCCCGCACGGAGTGGAACGTCGAGGTCGCCAGCCATCGTGCGCTCAGCCCCATGCTCGTGTTCGGCACCCTCGCCAACGCCATCAAGACCACGAGCCCCGACCAAACCGACGTGATGTTCCAGGCCCGCTACGCCGTGGACCTGGCGGGGCACGGCCGTGTCGAGCTACGCGACGAGGGCTACATGGCCGCAGGACCGACGGACCTCGGGCAGCTCGCGCGCCTCCGCCTCTTCGAGCTCTTCGAGGTGGCCTACGGCAACCCCTTCGAGCCATCCCGCGTCGAACGGGTCGCCATCGATCTCGACCTCCGCTTCGCGCGGGACGTGCTCGAGCTCGTCGAGGCCTCCGTGAGCGCCAACGAGGTCGACCCGGGCAGCGACGTGGACGTGCGCCTCCGCTTCCGCCGCTACGGCCGCCCGGATTGGATCCGCCGGCTCCAGGTCCACGTCCCCGAGGAGGCCGCCGGCCAGACGGTGCAGCTGACCCTCGAGCCGGGAAGCGCCGTCCGCATCCAGCGCCCGACCCCCCGCAACATCGGGGACCTCGTCCGCGCCGTGCGTGATCGGTTCCCGAGCACGAGCGTCGTCGCCTCACTCAAGATGCCTTCGCGGGGCCTCCGCTTCGAGGGGCACGTCGTACGCTCGCTCCCCCGCAGCGCCCTCAACAGCCTCCGCCGCGTGACGGGCACGGGCCCTCAGGGCAGCCCCTTCGTGACGTACCTACGCCGCCCCATCGAGGTCGGTGAAACCGTCGTCGGCTCCGAACGCATCGATCTGCACGTGCGCGAGGCCCCCCTCGCGCGCTCCCGTTGATGCGACCTCCACCGACGCGCCCAACCGCAGTGAAAGAACCCACGATGCGAAAGCGCCTGATCTTGCTCGTCGCGGCGACCTCCGCGGCGTCCTCGCTGCTCTTCTTCGTCAACCCCGCCGACGCCGTCTCGACCCGCCACTTCACCCTCGACGATGCCGCGTCCCTCAGCGGCGGCGAGCTCGACGGCACCATGGTCCACTCCAGCGGACAGGTGACGGTCGGGGTCGCACTGTCACGGGTGGAGCTGGACGGTGCAGCGCTGGCCTACGCCGTCGCGCGCGACAGCGGCGGCGCCTACTACATCGCGACGGGAGACGCCGGCCGCATCTACCGGGTGCGAGGGAACGAGGTGTCCGTCTTCGCCGAGACCGGGCAGCTCCTCGTCTCCTCCCTCGCCGTCGCCGGCGACACACTCTACGCGGGCACGCTGCCGGAGGGTCGCATCTTTCGGGTCGCGCTCGGCGACGGGACCGTCGAAGAGCTGGCCAAGCCCGAGGGCGCCGAGCACGTGTGGGACCTCGCCTACCGAAGCGGCCGCCTCTACGCAGCCACCGGCCCCGAGGGAAAGGTCTTCGCCATCGACCCGCAAGGCCGCGCGCAGCTCTACTTCGATGCCGACGAGACCCACGTGATGAGCCTCGCCTTCGACGGGACAGTGCTCTACGCGGGCACCAGCGACGACGCGATCGTCTACCGGCTCCGCGGACCTGGGCAGGCGGAGGTGGTCTACGACTTCCCGGGCAACGAGGTCACCGCCCTCGACGCACGCGACGGCCTGCTCGCCGTCGCGGCCAACGACATGCCCGCCCCACGCACGACCTCGACGAAGACGAAGGGTCGCAGCAACCGCGCCCCACGCCCGGGCAAGGGCCGCCTGTGGACCGTGGACACGGAGGGGCGCGTCGAGCGCGTCTTCCAGCGCGACGACGGTCACTTCACCACCGTTCGGGTCGCCGAAGGCGGACGTATCTTCGTGGGCGACGGAGCGGAGGGTCGCGTCTTCGTGGTGGACCCCGACCGAACGAGCGCGACCTGGGCCGATGTCGACGAGCGCCAGGTGCTGGATCTCGACGTCTCGGGCGAGCGGCCGGTCTTCGTGACCGGCGACTCGGCGGCCTTCTACCACGCCAGCCCCGCCACGCCGCAGCAGGCCCACTGGACGAGCAAGGTGCTCGACGCGGAGTTCGTCGCGCGTTGGGGGCAGCTCACCTGGCGCGGCGACGGGCGCATCACCCTGCAGACACGCTCGGGGAACGCCGCACAGCCGGATGAGACCTGGACCGAGTGGTCGCGCCCACTGCCTTCCCCCGGGCCTGTGCGCAGTCCCGCGGCGCGCTTCGTACAGGTCCGAGCGCAGCTTGCGGGCGACGCGGCGCTGCGAGCGGTGCAGCTTTACTACCTGCCCCAAAACCAACGGCCGACGCTCACATCCGTCGGCCTCAAGACGCGCCGGTCGAAAAACCGCAACGCCCCCCTTCCCCCTCGACCACCTACGAGCTCGAGTGGCGCGTGGACAACCCCGACGAAGATCCGTTGCGCTACCGCATCCGCTACAAACGCGAGGGACAGCCCACCTGGCGTGAGCTCCTCCGCTCCGACGAGGTGCTCACCGAACCGAAGTACCGCTGGGAGACGAGCGGACTGGCCGACGGGTGGTATGTCGTCCAGGTCGAGGCGAGCGACGAGCTCGCCAACCCACCGCCCCTTGTGCTTCGCAGCACCCGAGAGAGCGAACCGATCCGCATCGACAACCACCCCCCGCGGCTCGAGGGGCTGACCCAACGGGGGGACGAGGCGCAGGGCCGGGCCATCGACGCCCTCGGACCGATCGCGAGGCTCGAGTTCGCCATCGACGGGCGCGAGTGGATCCCCCTGCACCCCGACGACCAGCTCCTCGACACGGCCAGCGAGCGCTTCGCCGTGGACCTGAGCGGCCTCGACCCGGGCGAGCACGTCGTGGCGGTGCGGGCTACGGACGCCGCGGGCAACAGCGCGACCGGCGAGCTCGTCGTCCGGCTCGGCGGGCGCTGACGCAGGGCTCCGCCCCCCTCCAGACGGGCCCCACGCGATCACGATCGCGGTCCGCGCGATGCCTGCGGATCCGTCCCCCTGCAGACGCGCCCCACTCGTGGTAGGTTGGCGGCAACTTGCTTGTGGGTGCGCTCGGGCGCGTGCTAAGAGCCCCGATTACCAACGGGGCTGTCGCGGTCGCTGGGTCCGCCCCACGAAGGAGGCAAACGGGATGGATTGGAAGAAATTGGCTTTGGGTGTGCTCCTCGGGAGTACCCTCGCGGTGACAGGTTGCGGCGACGACGACGGCGGCACCGACGGCGGCGGCACGGACGCCACCACCGACTCGGGAGGCGGAGGAACCCCCCTTCCCGGCGAGTGCGCGGACGGCGAGTGCATTTTCGTCGTCAACGAGCTGGCCATCCCCGACGTGACGGTCATGGGAGGCGTCGAGACCACGCAGGGCTTCAACATCGACGGTCGCGTCAGCGACGACACCGACGCCCAGGGCTGCTTCCAGCCGGACTTCACGAGCCCCGACGGCCGTGAGGGCATCGACAACCAGCTCGCCACGCTCAAGCCCACCCTCGCCGGCTTCATCGGCGACCTGGACATGACCATCAGCGACGCCCTCGCGGACGGCAGCGTCATCCTCCTGATGGAGCTCACCGGTGCCGAGAGCACCGACGACTCCGACGTCGGGCTCAACCTCTACCTCGGCGAGGTCCCCGGGGGCGGGGCGCCGATGCTGGCCGACGGGAAGATCGCTGCTGGCCAGACCTTCGACATCAACCCGGCGTCCGTGGACTCGAGCGGCAACCCGCTCGTGAGCGTTCCGGCGAGCACCGTGGGCGGCCGCGTCACCGCGGGCCCGCTGGACCTGCCGCTGACCCTCGCGGTCGACGCGAGCACCTCGATCACCCTCAACATCCGCAACGCCTCGGTCCAGGCAACGGTCGGCGACGGCACGCTCACGGACGGAATCATCGGCGGGGAGCT